>DJYG01000012.1 GCA_002450015.1 Cyanobacteria bacterium UBA6984
AAAATCCCTCACCAAAACAGGTCTTTTGTGTTCATGACTGTAATATAAATTTACATAAGCTTTTATTTTATATTATTCAGAACTTGTTTTGGAATGTGATAACTAATATATTTTTGCATACTAAATTTATTTCAGAATCTTGCCAATTCTCAAGTTTCAAAAGGTCTAAAGTCACAGTTCACTACTCACACACCAAGTTCACAGTTCTATCATTACCGTTCACCCATTGTTCCTTTTGTTTATAAATTTAAAGCTTTTATAACTTCCAAACGAGTGTTCTCTATATCTGACCAACCGTCATAAGAAGCTGTTAATTTGATACGTTCTTCTTTTTTAGTACAGTCTATTTCTTTTTTGTTGTTTAAATAATCTATAAAAATTTCTTGTTCTTTGCCTGCTAATACGGCATTATCTGCATATTTTGCCATAATATCCTTGGTTCTTGGCATTGAGAATAAGTATGAATTTAAAATTGTTCTTACTGTTCTTTTTTCATTTGGATTTTTAACATCTATTGAACGACCATTTATTACAACATTTTCTATCGGATCTGTTCCACCGTTTAAAAAGTATTCTTTATCATTCCTTACAGAATATTCCATGCCTGAAGCTCTTAATAATTGAGCATCATCATTTGAAGTTAGTAATGAGCCTGATGTACGTTTTAAAATTTCTACCAAGTCTTTTTCCGTAATATCAACGACTTTCAAATCATTGTTAAACGGCAACATTGTATATTTTACATCATAATTTGTAATTTGACCTTCTGCACCACCTCTGATTGTTGCAGCATGGTATAATGAAATTTCAGCACCATACTTTTTACCACGTTCCAAAATTGCATCAGCAAATGCATTTGCAAGAGGATTATCCTCATGGCGTTCAAAATATGGTGATTTTGCAGAATATTTACCTTTTACGTCAGCTAGTTTTATTTTTTCACCTAATTCTTGATTCATCAAATCATTTGCAACTTCTGAGTCTTCAAATTGGTTTAAATCGTATAATGTATTAGAAAGTTTATCAGTCTTTAATATACCTTTTTCATCAAAAACAGCATTTAAGTATCCTGCATATTCGTTCATTCCGCCAGCTTGCGTAATAATTACAGGTTCGTTACGTTTAGACAATAGTAAATTTAATTTATGCGGATTTCCTTTTTCTTTTGTACCATTAGGGTTAACTCCATCAATCTTTGTATGAGTATGACCGCCAACTATAATATCTACACCTTCTGTTTCCCTTGCAACAGCTAAATCTGCTTGTTCACCATAGCCTAAGTGAGATAATAGAATAATTTTATTTACACCTTGCTTTTCAAGTTCTTTTGTTTCTTCATTAATAGCTTTTATTGTATCTTTCAAACCTTTTGGATTAACTGATTTAGCAACAGTATTTATGTAAGAATCAAATGGAGATGCGCCTATTACAGCAAATTTATGTCCGCCTTTCATAAACACTGCTGATTTAACAAGTTTTTTATCTTTTAAGCGTGCTTGAAGTGAACTTCCTTCTGCAACATCTATATTTGCTGATACAGACTTAAATTCAGCCTTATCTAATGAATCAGAAAGCGATTTTGTTCCGCCTGCAAATTCATGATTACCCAAAGCTAAAGCATCTAAGCCCATTAAATTAAAAAGTTTTACCATTAGAGAATTTCTTTGTTTGTCTGAGCCAAACAAACAATCTCCAGCAGCAAGAGTCATGTGAGGTGTGTTTTTGTTTTCTTTTAAAAATTTATCGTGTGCGGTTTTAAATTTGCTTAATCTATTAACATCTCCGTGCATGTCATTAGTGTAAAATAAGCCTAATTCTGTTTCATTAGCCTTTGTTTTACCTTGAGGTTTGAATGGATTTAAAGATAATTTTGAATTAACTAAAAACACAATAATACCTTATTTCACACACTTACCATGTTAAACGCATGAAAAGTTCAAAAAGTGCTTTATTTTCAGCAAAAGTTACAATTGTTTACTAATTGCAAGATTCTTTAGAACCCCATCTTAAATCATTTGGACATATTAAATAATCTTGATTACCAACAGTGAATGCCCATATTGTTTCATCTTGATTTGCAACAAAACTGCCTCTGGTTCTTCTGTTTGAGCCACTTCCATCTATAAAATCCAAACCTTCATCTGTAACTTTAAATTCAAATTTATCAGAACCGTATTTGTCTTCACCATTATTAGGGCCATCAACATCTATAAACATTGTAACAGGAGTTGTATTACCACTTTTCATACATATTGACGCACCATTAGAAAGAATGAATGCATACGCGCAAGTCGCATTGTTTCTTAAATTCGCAGTAGAAAAACAAGAGCTAATATTCCTTGTACCACATCCTTTATTTATAGACATTTGATTTCTAATGGCTTCGCCAACAATATTTGCAATCGACATATAATCAGCCCCAGGGTGTTTTTCATTACGATATTCTTCAAACGAACCATATTCAGAAACAACCTTTGCAATAGCTGCATCAACCTGTCCCATTGTGCTTTTCAATGCTAAAATATTTTTATGCGCATCAACATTACTTGCAGTATTTGTAACCGTAAGCATTGCAACGACACCTAATATTGCTATAACCATTAATACTTCCGATAATGTAAACGCTTTTTTTCTCATAATTCACCTGCTTTATATTTTTAAGAAGTATCTTATCATTGTTTTTATAAAACGTCAACAAAAAGACTATGTTCAAAAACATAGCCTTTTTATTTATTATAAACCTAAAGTTTTAACTTTATCTGCCATTGGATATTGTGGACAGAAAGTTTCTAAATCATTATATTTGATTGTAATTCTGTTTTCTTGAGGTTTTGAAAAATCAATTGTACCTTTTTCTTCCAAGTAACTTGTCATAATTTCTTGTTGTTCACCAACCTCTTGAGCAGTTTCTTTATATTTAGCCAAAATATTTTTTGAATATTCAGCTGCAAATAAATATGTATCAAAAGCTACTTTAACTTTTTTATCTGAGCTTGGATTTTTAGTATCAATAGTAGCTGTTACATTGCCTTTTTCGTCTGTTAATTTTAATTCAGTAACAGGAGTTTTACCTTTACCTTGTTCAACAGTGTATTTCATGCCTGCACATCTTAATAAAGGAGGGTCAACTTCGCCAAAAACTTTTGAAGAAGTCGCATTCAATAATTCAACTACATCTTTTTCACTCATTTCTGCAGCTACATACTTGCTGTTATAAGGTAACATCTCATATTTAAGATTGTAGTTTGTAATTTCACCTGTTGCACCACCCTTAACGGTATTTGTTGCAAATAATACTGCTTGAACACCTTGAGATTTGCCTTTTTTCAAAATTGCATCAGCTAATGCGTTATGAACAGGGTTTTCTGTATATCTTTCTTCAAATTCACATTCAGGATCATAACCGTTTGTTACTGATGCTAAGTGTTGTTTTTCACCTAAAGTTTCAACCATTAATTTGTTAACAGTTTTATCTTCTTCAAAATCACTTACTTTTGCCAATTTATTTTTAATAGAATCAGCTTTTATAACACCTTTTTCATCAAATACAACATCTAAGAAACCGGCATATTCATTTAATTTTCCTGCTTGAGTGATAACAACATTCTCACCACGTTTTGATTTTACCAAATTTAATTTGTGGTTACCGCCTTTATCTGTTTCATTTACACCATCAACAACAGCGTGAGAATGACCGCCAACAATAATATCTATACCTTCGGTTTCTCTTGCAACTTTAAGATCTGCATGCTCACCATAGCCTAAGTGAGATAATAAAATAATTTTATTTACACCTTGTTTTTCTAATTCCTTAGCTTCTTCGTTGATAGCTTTAATAGTTTTATCAATATCTTTAACTCTTACACCGGATTTTGCATCTTCAGTAATACCAACTTCTGCATCAAACGGAGAAGCACCTATTACCGCAAATTTATGACCACCTTTCATAAATACTGCTGATTTAACTAATTTTTTATCCGCAACGCTTTCATTTAATGCACAGTCTTCACCAATTTCTAAATTTGCAGAAACAGCTGTTGCATCCAATTGTTTTAAATTTTCAGCCAATCCTTTTGTTCCCGGTGTAAATTCGTGATTACCAAGAGTTAAAGCATCAAATTTCATCATGTTCATAACTTTTGAAATAAGACCTATTCTTTTTCTGTCTTTGCCGTAGAAACAATCACCTGCTGTTAAAGTAAGTGTTGAATTATCTTTATTTTGTTTTTCAAAAGTATCTTTAGCTGTTTTTAATTTCGACAAACGGTTAATATCACCGTGCATATCGTTCGTATAAAATACGCTTAATTGAGCTTCGCCCTTTTTTAAAGCTTTTTGAGGTGTAAAGAAATTTCCTATTGAAGTCATTATATACCTGTTTACCTATATATTTATAAAGCCTTATTTTTCACAATAATTGCCTTTTTTGTAAATCATGTTAACAAATTTTAAGTTTATTTTACATATTTGTGATATAATGTTTTCAAGGATAAAAAAAGGAGAAATTTTAATGTTAACAGTTAACAAAAAAGAAAGAAAATCAATTCGTTCTGCTTATGGTAAAGCATTGGTAGAAGTTGGCAAAGAAAATAAAAACGTTGTTGTTTTAGATTCTGACCTTGCAGGTTCAACTCAAACAAAACTATTTGCAGCTGAATTTCCTGAAAGATTTTTTGACTGCGGTATCGCAGAAGCTGATATGACAACAACAGCAATAGGATTATCAACAACAGGAAAAATTCCTTTCTTATCAAGTTTTGCTGTTTTTGCAACAGGTAGAAATTATGACCAAGTAAGAAATGGTGCTTGCTATGCAGGATTTAATATAAAAGTTGTTGGAACTCACGGCGGAATTACAGTTTGTGAAGATGGCGCGACTCACCAATCTTTAGAGGATGTTTCTTTAATGAGAGGTTTACCGGGGATGCAAGTATTAGTACCTTGCGACTGCGCTGAAATGAATGCAGCCGTAAAATATGCAGCTAAACACTTTGGACCTGTTTACATTCGTGTACCTAGAACTAACGTTCCTGATGTTTTTGAAGAAGGTCATGAATTTGATTTAACTAAAGCTGTTGTTTTAAAAGAAGGCAAAGATGTAACTGTTGTAACAAACGGAGAAACTACAGCCGAAGTTATAGAAGCTTCTGAAATACTTTCTAAAAAAGGTATTGACGTAGAAATTGTTCACTTACCAATGGTTAAGCCTATTGATGCTGCAACAATTATAAATTCAGCAAAGAAAACTAATTTTGTCGTAACAGTTGAAAACCACTCTGTGATTGGCGGTGTAGGCTCTGCTGTTTGCGAAGTTTTATCTGAAAATTACCCTGTTCAAGTTCACAGACTAGGAGTTCAAGATACATTTGGACAAACAGGTGATTTTGATAATTTAATGAAATATTACAGATTAAATTCTGAAGAATTAGCTGAAGATATTACAAAATTAATGGAAAGAAAATAATGATACAGTTACGCTCTGTAACAAAAAAATATAAAAATAAATATGCTCTTAAAAATGTTAACTTGGACATTTTATCAGGCGAATTTGTATTTTTGGTAGGAAAATCCGGTGCAGGTAAATCCACTTTAATGAAAATTTTATACAAGGAAGAAACACCTTCATCAGGAACTGTAATTATAGGTGGCATTAATATTGCTAATCTTACATCAGACAAAGTACCGAACCTTAGAAGATGCATGGGAATTGTATTTCAGGATTACAAATTACTGCCGCAGCAAACAGTGTATGATAACGTTGCGTATGTAATAAGAACACTTGGTATGAGCTCAAAAGAAGTTCACGCAAGGGTAACAGGAGCTTTAAAAGTTGTTGGACTTATTGATAAAATGAAAGCAAAACCAACAGAGCTATCAGGTGGAGAACAACAACGTGTAAGTATTGCACGTGCAATTGTTAATGGTCCACCATTACTTATTGCAGACGAACCTACCGGTAATTTAGATCCGAAAAATTCTCTTGAAGTTATGCAAATTCTTGACCAAATTAATCAAAGAGGGATTACGGTGATTGTGTCAACTCACGACCAAAATATGGTTGACTACTTTAAAAAACGCGTAATTACTCTTGACAGCGGTGAAGTAATACGTGATGTTCAGGAAGGAACTTATGAATAATTCATCAAAAGCTCAAAAAATAAAGAAAAAAGTTAAAAATCATATTCCGAAAGACTGGCTTACAGAAATAAGAATTGTTTATAGAATGTCAGTTGAAATTTTTAATGACATAAAACGTACGGGATGGATTAATCTGGCTATTATAACGACTATGGCAGCTATTTTAACCCTATTTGGCTCGTTATTGAGAACCACGCTATCCGTATCCTCTTTTGCACATGAATTAGGAAATGTACTTGAAATTTCAGTATATTTAAAATCTAATGCAGATGCAAACATTGTTTCTGAAAGAATTAAAGAATTTGACCACGTAGAACGCGTAAAAATTATACCTAAAGAACGTTCGTGGGCAGATTTAAAAAGAGAACTTGATATTGCAGACATTGACAATCCGCTTCCGGATACACTTCATGTAAAAATAGATAAACCTGAAAATACTAATGAAGTTTTTACTAAAATTAAAGCTCTGTCAGTTGTAGAAGATATGAGTTATGCACAAGAACTTGCTAAAAAAATTCAATTTTTAAACAAAGTTGTTAATACTACAACTATATTTGTTGTTATAATTGTCGCAATATTAACTATTACAATAATTAATAATACTATTCAACTTGTTATTCAATCAAGAAAAGAAGAAATTGAAATCATGCGGCTTATGGGTGTTAGCAATTGGTACATAAGAATCCCTCTAATCATGCAAGGAGCATTATATGGTTTTGTCGGAGCGCTTATAGCCTTAATACCTGTTGATATTGTTCAAGGTCTATTAAATAATATTCATAAATTCTTCCTTGTACCTTCACCTGTGTTTGCAGGAAATATTGTTATAATTTCGATGATTGTACTCGGTATAGCTTTTGGCGCAAGCGGAAGTTTCTTGTCTATAAAAAAACATTTGCAAGTATAGGTTTTTAATGAATGATGCAATTAACAAATTAATAAACAATTTAGATGACGTTCCCGCAATGCCTAACGTTGTAATAAAAGCGTTGAATATTGTAAAAGATCCAGAATCAAGCATTAAAGATTTAGGAAATATTATAAGCTGTGACCAATCTCTAAGTATTAAAGTTTTAAATATGGTAAATTCGGCATATTATGGATTTGCCCAACAAATAACATCTATACCTCGAGCTTTAACATTGCTTGGAATGAATAGAACAAAAAATATTATTATTGCCGTTGCTATGAAACCCATGTTTTCGGCACAAAAAAATAAACTTCTATGGGAACACGCAATCACAACAGCTGTTGGTTGCGAATATGTAGCAGAACATCTAAATATTTCAGATGTTGATGAGGCTTTTGTTATGGGATTTATGCACGATATTGGAAAAATTGTCATAAATATGCAGGACGAAGAAGTTCTCGATAAAATAAAAGAATTTGTAAATGAGGGTTCAAGTATTATAGAAGCGGAAAATGCTTTTTTTAATACAAATCATTCTGAAGTTGGTGCAACTTTATCTAAAAAATGGCAATTGCCTATTTTATTAACAAACATCATCAAATATCATCATACACCACTGCTATCATCTGTTCCAATTGAATGTTCATTAGTTTATCTTGTTGATAAACTAGTACAAACAAAATTCAATCCGGAACAATTAAACAGTAAGTATATTGAAAATCTAAATATACAACTTGAAAAACCTGAAATTTTGCGAGATAGTATTTTAGATAAAGCAGCTATTTTAATTAACGATTTATCAACATAAAAAAGGAATAAAAATGTATTCAGGAACAAACGTTTTATTAGTTACAAATAACGAAACAATGATAGGACTATTAAGTTCTGAACTTGTTCAGTTGAGAAATATTGACAGTATTTTAATAAGAAATTATCAAGATACTATTTCAACAATTGAAACAGAAAAACCTCAAGCCGTTATTATTAATTGTAAAAATTCAATGGAAGAACCTTTTTGCTTGGATTTAATAAAGAAAATTAAAAATGTAACTTCAGCTCCAATTATATTAGTAGTTGAAACTTATAATCCTCAATTTATTAGAATTGCTAATAAATACGGCATAAACGATGTTGTATCTATTGAGTACAGCAATTCTGAAATACTAATGAGAACGATTTGGAGTTTACAAAAAAATGACTTGCGTCAACAACACAAAAAATATGAAAAACTTTTAACACAACTTAATGCTATTGACGTAAATACAGGCTTTTATACACCTAAATACAGTAATAAAGTTTTACAAAATGAAATTGATTATTTGAAAGAAAAGGGTATTGATGGAATCTTTATTGCGCTTGAACCTAATAAAAATTCAAGACTTAAACCTAGCACAGAAAATCTTATTGAAACAATTAAAAATAACGTTCGTGCTACTGATACCGTTGCACATACAAAGTATCAAAATACATTTTATCTGCTTCTTGCAAACACAAATTTAGAAGGTTCTATGGTTGTTTGGAACAGGCTTAATAAAAATATAGGAGCAGATGAAACATTATGCGGATGTATATATGTTTTAGATAATTCGCCATATTCGGATATAGAAAATGAACTTAAGGAAGGACTTTTAAAAGCTCAATCTGCTCCAAATCTACTTTACATAATTGAATCAAATTCGCAAAAAAACAATGAATGGCTTGAAGAAAATTATGTTAACACTAATAATACAAACAAAAATTTTAAACTTTTCAAGCAAATTTTCGATAAAAAATTAGAAAATATTATCAAACCGTCTATTGACGAATTATTAAAAGAATACGAAGATTTACTGTCAAATACAGAAACACCTATCGTAGAAACAGATAACAGTTATAGTGTAAAATTTGTAAATAAACGTCAAGAAAGTGAATTTAATATAAAACAAGAAGGCAATTCTATTATTATAAATTCTGTACATAACGGCTTAGACAGTCCTGAAAATAAAACATACACTCTCGGATTGAATGAAATAACGACAAGAGAAATAAATAATGACTTTGAAGATTTTATTTTAGAATTTAAAAGCTGTCTTTAACCATCATTATTTTCATAATCTTTTGTTGTAAAATCTCCATACCTAAATACACTGCTTTCATACTGAACTTGTCCAGTTCCGTTAGAAATTGCAAGTCCGCCATCTTCAGTAATAACAAAAAAGTATGTATCTTTTGCTCTTTCGTTTGGAAGATTTTTAGCACCATTTACATCCGCAACAATGTAACCGTAATATTTTTGATTTTTTAAAACAGAACTGTTTTGTACCGGAATTTTTGATACAACACATACTGCAAATTCCGTACCATCATTCAATATGGCAGATGCACACTTTCCTGTATCACTATGCAAATTGTAATTATTTAATGTTGAACCGTTTATAATATTTTCTTTATTAAAACAATAGTTATCATTTGAAATAGAACCGCATTTTGCTAATAGTTTTAAATGTTCTGACATTTGATTTAAAATCCTTTCAGAAACATCTTCAGTATCCTCAGATGAAAGTGCTTTACCCATCTCAACTTGCTGCATTGCAGCATCTAACTTTGCAAAAGCAGCTTTTGCCTTTGATATCATTGAGCGGTCATCATAACTTCGTTTTATATTTGGAACTGTTAATGCTGCAACTACACCTATTACAGCAGCTACAAGTAAAACTTCTGAAAGCGTAAATGCTAAAAATTTCTTTAACATAAATTTTATTCTCCAATAAAAGTATTATATATTTTTTATAGCAATTGCGCAAGTGTTGCTATTGTTTTTGGGAAATATCTTTGCAAATACTCTGAGCGAAGCGAATACCTATCAACATCGTTATATGTATTAAGAACCGCATTAATTTCAGCCAAAGCTTCTTTTAATGCACCGTTCGTACCACTGCTATGTCCTAATGATTTTAGAAAATAGTCAATATGCTCTCTTTGTGAATTAGAAAAATGTTTGTTAAATAATTCTTTTTCCTTATTATAAGTGGCTAAAACATTTTCATTTGAGGAAATCAGAGTTTTTTCCGTTGCATCTTTTGTTTTGAATGTTGTTGTATCATAGTTTTTCATATCTTTTGCATGACCCAATTCATGCAATAAAATATACTCATCGTTACAAGTATTAATATCTTTTCTTCCCGGATGATAATAAGAAGCAGTTTCATCATCTATTTGAAATAATCTTGTAACATTATTGCCCATCTTTATGAGTTCATCACCCGAAATTTTCTTTAAAGTCGGAATTAGCTTTGCGCTGTTGCCTAGAACATAAGAATATAAATCTATTTCATTTTGTTCTTTCGTTTTTTGATTTTTAACGGTTAATTTATTATCATTATCTGTATATTTTATTTCATAGGAGTTATCGTTAACTGATGAAATAAAGGTATTTTCATCAATAATTTCAAAACTTTCTGACTTATTATATAGAACATTTCCTAACTTATCTGATATTTTATAATCGACAATCCTATTTCCATTGTTATCTTCTGAAAATTCATAATGAGTTTGTGTACCATCAAGCGACACAAAATCTTTCTTAACTGTTTTTATACCGGTTTTTTCATCAATTTTTCCTGAACTCAACTGTTCTGTCTTGCCATCACTATAAATTCTTTTTGTATTAAAAATACCCTTTATTGGTGATGGTTCAGAGTATTCTTTGTAATCTTTAGTAATAATTAATTCACTAACAGGAATTTCCTTACCATTAACAGTTTGACTTTTAACTTCTGATGTAACACCTGTTTTAAAATCTTTTGACTTTTTAATTATATATTTATCTTGAAATACTACATCTTGAATAGAACGAGTGTTAAAATTTTCGTCTAAAGTTATTATCTTTTTATTTTTATCTTTTCCGATTGCCGTAATATCAAATACACCATTATCATATTTGTTTGAATTTATCTCAATATTTAATAAATTATCACCAAATAATTTATCAGTTTCATTAACTTTTTGAGCAAGTTTTTCAGCATTTATTTTTGATGAACGATTATAATAAAGGTTATATAAAATATTTTCGCCTGATAACTTTGTATTTGCTAATATTTCTGCATTTGCTTGGATTTCAGGAGATTTTTTTGCAAGTTTTGTAAGTTCTTTTTCTGTAAACTTATCCTTCATTAAATCAGAAAAGCTATTAACAACCGATGGCTCAAAGCTATCCGGAATACTTGTAAAATTAATATTTTTAACAACTTTTGCTATTGTATATTTTGAATTGATAGCGGATAAATTACTTACCTTTAACATACCGACTTAAAACCTATGAATAATAATAATTGACAAGATAACTAAATATTTTAAGTTTTATTAAAATATTAATTACCCTTTAAAATTATACAGTTGGGTATAGTAAAAATAACATAAACACTGTTTAATATAATTAAATCTTTTTCATACTTCCAGCTATTCTTAATTTCGAGCCTCTCATTGAGAGGCTTTTTTTTAGTTATCTTTAGGCTTTTTCAACAAAAATACCAATGGTGCAACAACAATAGCAACAATCCCGCACCATCTGAAGGCTTCCATAAATCCCCACAATGTCGCTTGCTGAATCATACTTCCGTACAAAGAATATTGTGCCATATATCCTGCCATATCAAAACTTGTTAATTGAGAAAAAGCAGCTGTCATTGCTCCGACTCTATCCGCAAAAACTTGATTTAAATATGTCATGTGACCTACCATATTTGCTTGATGAATTTGTGAATATCTCGAAACTAAAGTTGAAACTACAGATGTACCAACTGCACCGCCAACATTTTTAAGCATATTTTGCAATCCGCTAGCATTTGTCATTTGACTATTATCAAGAGTGATAACAGAATATGCAACTAAAGGCATCATACAAAATCCCATACCGACTCCAAACATAAAATTTGGTATAGCAATACTAATACTTGAAATATCCAAATTTAAAAATCCGAATTTCAAACCTGCAATACCAACCAAAATAAGTCCTAAAAGCGCAAAAATACGATTATCTATGAGTTTTGACAAAGAACCAAAAATAGCAATGCCAATCAAAGCTCCGCATCCTCTTGGCATAATAGCCATACCGCTTTTAAAAGCAGAATATCCCAATAAAGATTGTAAAAACTGCGGTAACAATGCCACAGATGCAAGCATTACTGCCATTATTGCAACTTGTACCCATGTCCCAATAGCATAATTTTTATCCTTAAATACCGATAAATCAATTAATGGAGCTTTTCCTTTTAATTGTGAAATTATAAATACAATAAAGCAAAATACGCAAAATACAGTCAATTTACAAATCCAAGGGGCATTAAACCAATCCGCATCATTACCTTTATCAAAAATAACCTGCATACTTACAAGCCATAAAACAAGAAATAAAAAACCTATTTTATCTAATTTTACATTATCTTGTTTTTGAGCATAAGGAGGATCTTCCAAAAAAACTTTTGATAACCATAAAGTTAAAATTCCAATAGGTACATTTATAAAAAAAATCCAAGGCCAATTCCAGTTATCTGTAATAAAGCCTCCGAGAACAGGTCCTATAATCGGCGCAACTACAACAACCAAACCAAAGGATGCCATTGCTTTACCACGTTCTTCAGGTTCAAAGCCTTCTAACAAAACAGCCTGAGATACAGGTAAAAGTCCACCACCACCAAGCCCTTGCAAAATTCTTGCAATTAAAATCATTTCAATAGAATTTGATATGCCGCATACAAATGATGATACTGTAAAAAGACATATACTTCCCATAAAAAAAACTTTTCTTCCCAATTTTTTGCAGAACCAGTCAACAGCAGTAATCATTATACCGCTTGCAACAATGTAACTGGTTAAAATCCACATAGATTCTTGGCGACTAACAGAAAAAGTTCCTGCCATGTGTGGAAGCGCAACATTTGCAATAGTTTCATCCAAAACAAACATAAATGCAGCAAAAATAGTCGGTATAGCAATTAACCAAGGACTCTTTGATGGTTTCCATTCATTTTCTGCAACTGCCTGAGTCATACTATTTGACTTTCACCTTTGGTATAACACTCATCCCAGGTATAATGTTATATTGATTTGTATCAATAACCTCATCAAAAACAATCTTTACAGGTATTCTTTGTACAATTTTCACAAAACTTCCAACAGCATTTTCTGGTGGAAATAAACTTGATTTTGCACCTGAAGCACGCTGAATACTATCTATTTTTCCCTTAAAAATCTTGTTTGGATATGCATCTATTTTTATATCTACAGGCTGACCTTTTCTCATTTTACCAACTTGATTTTCCTTAAAATTTGCAATAATCCAAACTTCATTTGGAACAATCGCAAACAAAGGAGAACCTGTTTGAACATAAGTGCCAACTTCAACTCTTTTTCCTGATACAGTACCATCTTGAGGTGCATAAATTTTTGTATAATTTAATTCTAATTCTGCTTTATCTTTTTTAGCTTTTAGTTCTTTTATATCAGCATCAGCAACTTTATTTTGTGCCTCAGACATTACATTTTCGTCAGCATTTACTAAATTAGCTAAGGATGTTTGATATTTTGTTTCAGCCATATCCAACTGTTGTTTTGATACCGCACCTGTTTCATATAATTTTTTATAACGCTCAAAATCAGCTTTGGCATTATCAATAGATATTTGAGCTGCACTGTAATTTGCTTTTGCAACTTTCTGAGCTGCAAGAGCTTTTTCATAAGCTGCACGAGCTTCATTTGCCTTTGTAATATATACCGCATCTTCTATCTTTGCAACCAAATCTCCTTCTTTTACTTGTTGGTTATCTTGAACATATACATCAACAATTTGACCTGCAACTTTTGGTGCAACTTGTACCATGTGGTTTTCAACATAAGCATCATCCGTTGATTGAAATTGACTGTTGTAAACTATTGCATATACAAGTAAAATTATTAAAATTATACATAATGGAGTAAATATATAACGTTTTCTAAGTCTTAAACTTTTTATTTTTTCTGTATTATCAATATTTTCCATGAAAATCTCCTTATATGTTGAATTCTACAACCTCTGACAAAGCACTTTCCAATTGCAACAATGTATCCATAAGCTCTATCATCTTTTGTTCAGGGAATTTCTCTAAAATCTTATCCATAACTTGTGATAATATTGAAAACTGCTCATCATACAAATTTTTCCCACTCTTAGTTATACTTAATGTTCTTACTAAACGATTTTTTTTAGTATTATTAACACGATTTACATAACCTTTTTCTTCTAAAGAGGTAATAATTCTACCTGTTCTAACTCTATCTCTCAACAAAAGCTTTGCTAAATCTCTTTGACAAATGTTTGGATTGTTTAAAATAAAATTAAGAGCAGCAAATTCATCATGAGTAATATCAACCCCTCTTAGCTCAAAAAAATTTTTAGCAAGATTATGAATATATATAGAAAGCTGATCTATTTTATAAAAAGTTGTCTTACTAAAATCTGTAGGAATATTGTGTTTTAATTGTGTTTTCATTTCTTCCCCTCTGTTACAAAAAAAACATGTTGCATTTGTAACATAAATATGTTATCATATTCTTAAGTTTATTGTCAAGTATGCAAGGGATAAATATGAAAAGCAAGGATATAATAGCAATTGGAATAGTTTTTTCTTTTTTAAATATGAATTTTTTACCTGCATTTGCTATTGCAGATAGCGAATTAAACAAAGCTGATAAAAAAGCCCAAATAAAAAAAGAAAAAATGCTCAAACATAGATTTAAAAGAAATAAAAAATATGATGATAGCTACAAATGTGAATATGTTAATTTAGATTTTTGGAATGGATTTAATGATGAAAATTTAAACAATTATATTAATTTAGCAATAAAAAATAACTATGATTTAAAAATGGCAACATTGAATGTTGATGAATTTTATCAAGCGACAAGAATTCAATTCGCAAATGAACTGCCACAAGCCGGACTTGGTTTTTCACCTGCATACGCAAAAGTACTAAACCAAAGCGCCGACTGGATGTTTGCATTTCCAATGATAATAAACTATGAAGCAGACATATTTTTAAAAAATCGAGATAAAACAAGAAGTTCGAAAAAACTTTATGAAGGTTCAAAATTTGATGAAAGAGCGGCATATATTTCTATCGCATCAGCAGTAGGAACTGTTTATTTTAATTTGGTAAAACTTAACGATGTAATTGAAAAACAAGAAGAAATTGTAAAATTAAGAAAACAAATATACGAAATAATGCTAGAAAGCAATAGAGAAGGGCTTGTTTCCACATCTGACACAGTAAAAGCAAATAAAGCTTATGTAAACGGAACATCACAACTAATAGAATACAAAAAGCAACGAACAAAATTATTAAATCAATTGGCAGTTTTGGTCGGTGATAGCCCTGAAAATACAGGTTCTTATAAAATATCAAAATTATCAGATATAAAATATTCAAAAGAAATACCAACAGAAATACCATCAGAAATTATCATAAATAGACCTGATTATTTGAAATCTGAAAAAATGTTAGAAAAATATGGCATAGATATACGAGTGGCAAAAAAAGAATTTTTACCGTCAATAAATTTATCCGGTCTTGCACTATTTTTAAGCCAATCAGGCGGAAGCGGACTATTCAGTTCCGGAAACGGCATCTACGCACTTGCTGCCGCTGCAATGTTACCTGTATTTACAGGCGGAAAAAGAATAGCAAATCTTAGATTGAAAAAAGTTCAATATGATAAAGCTCTTGAAAATTATCATAAAACTAACCTGATAGCAATTCAGGAAGTAAATGATGCATTAATAACAGTTCAACGCGATAATGAAAAGTTAAATGAACATAAAAAACAATTAAAACTGGAAACAGAAGATTTTGGATACACACAACAAAGGTATAATCACGGAATTATATCAAAATTAGACTTACTCCAAAAGCAAGAAAATTTACTGAGCGTAAATCAATTATTGTCAAGCACAACAGCAGATTGCTATGTTGATTATATAAGTTTATATAAAGCAACCGGAAGTAAGATATAATATTTACGATAAAAAAGTCGCGTTTTTGCTTAAAACAAAAAACGCGACTTTTTTAATATTTTATTTTACTATACAACACCTTGAGCTTTCATTGCTTCTGCCAGTTTTGTAAATGCAGCAATATTCGCACCTGCAACATAATTATTACCAAATCCGTATTCAGTTGCTGCATCTTGACAAGATTTAAATATATTTGTCATAATACAATCTAATTTTTTATCAACTTCTTCGAAAGTCAAATAATATCTCATACTATTTTGACTCATTTCAATAGCAGAAGTTGCAACTCCACCTGCATTCGCTGCTTTTGCAGGTCCTACAAGAACACAATTTTTTAAGAAATATTCTGTTGCATCTTTTGTACAAGGCATATTAGCACCTTCACCTACAGCAATAACACCATTTTCAACAAGTTTTTTAGCAGAATTTAAAGTAACCTCATTTTGAGTTGCACAAGGAAGTGCAATATCTGTTTTTATAGTCCAAATAGGAGAGTCATCAGAAGTTCTTTCCATATATTTAGCATTTTTATGAACATCTAAATATTCTTTAATTCTACCGCGTCTAACCTCTTTAATCTCTTTAATTAAGTCTAAATCTATACCGTTAGCATCGTAGATACAGCCATTAGAATCGCTCATTGCAACAACATTACCGCCCATTTCTTTAACCTTTTGGCAAGCATAAATTGCAACGTTTCCAGAACCTGATATAGTTACTGTTTTACCTTTAAATGATTGGTTGCCGTTCGCTTTAAGCATTTCTCTCATAAAATAAGAAAGTCCAAACCCTGTTGCTTCTGTTCTAGCTAAAGAGCCACCGTAAGATAGTCCTTTACCTGTAAGAACACCCCCTTCATAAGCATTTCTAATACGTTTAAATTGGCCAAACATATAACCTATTTCTCTTGCACCTGTGCCTATATCACCTGCGGGAACATCAACATCTTGACCGATATGTCTTTGTAATTCTGTCATAAATGCTTGGCAGAATGCCATAATTTCTCTGTCTGATTTACCTTTAGGATCAAAATCCGAACCGCCTTTACCACCACCGATAGGAAGTCCAGTTAGGGCATTTTTAAAAATTTGTTCAAAACCTAAAAATTTCATAATACTTTGGTTTACGGTAGGATGAAGTCTTAAACCACCTTTGTAAGGTCCTATCAAAGAACTGTATTGAACACGGAAAGCTCTGTTTACTTGAACTTGTCCATTATCATCAACCCATGAAACTCTAAAAGTAATAATTCTTTCGGGTTCAACCATTCTTTCTAAGATACCCAATTTTTCAAATTCTTTATGTTTTTCAACAACCGGTTCAATTGAGTTTAAAACTTCTTCAACCGCTTGCAAATATTCAGGTTCGTTCGGATTTTTCTTTTTTGTTTCTTCTAACACTTTTGCTACATAACTATTCATACATTCCTCCTTAGATTTCATAATTTATTTATATCACGGATAAAAAGAAAACTTAGAAATTTTATATATTTTTAATATGTATTTGTGATATTATTTTTAAATGAGAGGTGAAATTGTGAAAAAAATTTGTGTATATTGTTCTGCAAGCGACGGAATAGATGAAATTTATTACAAAGATGCACAAAAAATGGGGGAATTACTTGGTCAAAACGGATATGACTTAGTATATGGCGGATCGGATTTTGGTCTTATGGGAACGGTTTCAAAAAGTGCAAAAGAAAACGGTTCTCACATTTGCGGAGTTATGCCTAAAAAAATTTATGAAATGATAAACCACGAAGGCGGAAGCTGTAATAAATTTGTACTTACTGACGATATGCGTGAGAGAAAAGCCAAAATGGATGAATATTCAGAGGGCGTAATTGCCCTTGCAGGCGGATTTGGCACTTTGGATGAAGTTATAGAAATAATCGATTTAAAAATTATAGGCTACAATACAAAACCAATAATATTTCTTAATACAAATAACTACTATGTAAAACTTTTTGAATTTTTTGAACAAATAGTAAACGAAAATTTTGCAAGAAAAAAATCCGCAGAATTGTTTTATTTAGCACAAACACCTGAAGATGCCATAGAGTATTTAAAAAATTATATTCCGAATACTCCACCCAAAACAGTTGAAGATATTTATGTAAAGTGATACAATTTTTATACAAGTTAAATTATTAATTAAGCCTCCGTAGCTCAACAGGTGAGTCAAAGGCGAAATTACGCAGCTTGTCTGCATTAAGACCAGCTGAGCGTCACAAAAAATTGAATATAAGTTTAATATATGAGCCTCCGTAGCTCACTAGGTGAGCCAAAGGCGAAACTACGCAGCTTGTCTGCATTAAGACCAGCTGAGCGTCACAAAAATTGAATATAAGTTTAATACACGAGCCTCCGTAGCTCAGCTGGATAGAGCGCCTCCGTCCTAAGGAGGGCGTCGCACGTTCGAATCGTGTCGGGGGTAAATAAAGAAAGTCAAAGTTGTTGGCTTTCTTTATTTATTTTCGACCAACGATGAGAACGTTTTTTACGTTCGAGCGGATTTTTTAGGAATAATTATATATAAAAAAGATTCCAAAACAAGTTCGGAATGACGCTTTTTGTTTGTCATACTGAGCGCTAGCGAAGTATCCAGTTTGTTTTCTGAATTCTTCGGGCATTGCCCTCAGAATGACAAAATTGCAAAAACTTACAAAATGGCAATTACTTCCGTCATACTAAACTAATGTGGATTATCTCGTTTGTACGAGATTAAGACAAAAGATTGACCGTGTAATCGAAATTTAATATAATTATTTTAAGGGTAGTACCTTTCACTTTCCTCAAGATACAACATTTACTAAGGATTTATAATCTTGAAAGGAGGTGGTAAGATGCTTAATCAAATAATAATGCTACTGCTAACAATAGCAATTGTAGCAATAGCATTAAAAATTTAAGCATACAGGGTACTAAGTCAAGCCATAAGAACTGTTAAGGTCTGTTTCTTAGGGCTTGCCCCTGCATAAACATTATTTACTATTTTATTATATTTGTCAAGTGTTTTGGGTATGTTTTTGTCGTGCTGAGCGTCAGCGAAGTATCCAGTTTTTTTCTGAATTCTTCGGACTACGTCCTTGTCTTGGATTTCTTCCACGCTCGGAAAGTTTCGCCTATGTGCTGTGCACAAGTCGGCTCAATTTCCTCGCTATCCGGAATTTCATTCCGTACAGAAATCCGCTGTCTTGGATTTGCTCCACGCTC
>DJYG01000047.1 GCA_002450015.1 Cyanobacteria bacterium UBA6984
AATGGCAAAACAAGGAGCAAAACCCGTTTTTTGTGTAATGAGTTCATTTATTCAAAGAACTTATGACCAAATGTCACAAGACTTGTGTTTAAATAATTCGCCTCTTACAATGCTTGTATATTGGGGCGGAATTTCAGGGGCAGATGCAACTCATTTATGCTCTTTTGACATACCATTAATAAGCAATATTCCAAATATGGTTTATCTTGCACCAACAACGAAAGAAGAATATCTTGCAATGCTTGAATATTCATTTAAACAAAACGAACACCCTGTTGCAATAAGAGTACCTATGGGAGAGCTTGTTTCTACCGGTGTTAAAGATGAAACAGATTATTCAATTTTAAATAAATACTCAGTAAAAGAACAAGGTGAAAAAGTTGCACTTATTGGAGAAGGCGAATTCTATTATTTAGCTCAAAAAGTTAAACAAGAATTAAAAGATAAGCTAAACATTAATGCTACACTCATTAACCCAAAATTCTTAACAGGTATTGATAAAGAATTGCTTGAATCTTTAAAACAAAATCACAAAGTTGTTGTAACACTTGAAGATGGTATGCTTGACGGCGGTTTTGGAGAAAAGGTAACAAGATTTTATGGTAATTCGGAAATGAAGGTTCTTAATTACGGAAGTAAAAAAGAATTTACAGACAGAGCTCCGTTAACAGAACTGTATAATCGTTACAGACTCACAAAAGAACAAATTACAGAAGATATTTTAAAATTAATATAAAGGAAGATAAAATGGCATTAGATTTAGACATTCTTGATAAAGTAAACGGACACCAAAACCAAATAATTTTCTATACTGAACAAGGAGAAATTGAAGAACTTACAGAAGATGAAATTGACCTGCTAGACAATTTTGACTTGATTGTAGAAGGTTCTCATAATACTATAAAAGTTAAAGTTAAAGACCGCAAAGATATTGAAACCTTTCTAAGGCGTGACGGATTGTTTTTATCTGTTATAGGAAACAATAATAATATTGATATGGGCTTAATAGGATACAACGTAAATCCATTGTTAAACATTACAGGTTTACAAATTTATATAGGCGGAGCAGCAGACGGTTTTATAAATCCGGATTTACCGAGATATGCAAGTAATTGTAACGTTTCAATCGGTGACAAAACAGTATTTTGCGGTACAAGAATTTATCTTCAGGATGATAACTCAACTGTTTCAATAGGTAAAAATTGTATGTTTTCTTGGGGAATAGATGTGTGGTGTACAGATGTGCATACAATACTTGATATGGACGGAAATATTACAAATTATGGAAAATCTATTGAAATCCAAGACCACGTTTGGATTGGCAAAGATTGTAAAATAGGTAAAAACACTAAAATCTCAAAAGACAGTATTGTCGGTTGGAATAGTGTAGTTACAAAGAATTTTGATGAAACAAATGTAATAATAGCAGGTAATCCTGCAAAAGTCGTTAAAACAGACATAAACTGGGATGCAAGAGATATTCAAAATTATAAATTATATAAAGGTTTATAATAATGAATGAAAAAGAAAAAATGATTAATGGTTATTTATACTACCCGGACAAAGATGAAGGGTTATTTAATGACCGTTTAAAAGTTAAAGATTTATGCTATAAGTATAACAATCTTTTACCAAGTCAAACCGATGAAAGAAAAGAGCTATTAAAGCAAATTATAGGCAAAACATCTAAAAAATACTGGATAGAACAACCTTTCAGATGTGATTACGGTTATAACATTGAAATAGGATACAATTTTTATGCTAATCATAATCTGATTATTCTTGATTGTGCAAAAGTAACTTTCGGAGATAATGTATTTATAGCACCAAATTGTAGCTTTTATACAGCCTGTCACCCTCTTGATAAAGAAAAGAGAAATGAGGGATTAGAATATGCACTACCAATTACGATTGGAAATAATGTTTGGATTGGCGGAAACGTTACAATACTTGCGAGTGTAACTATTGGAGATAATACCGTTATTGGAGCAGGAAGTGTTGTTACAAAAGATATACCAAGTAATGTTGTCGCTGTCGGAAACCCTTGTAAAGCTATAAAAACGATAACAAAAGAAACAAAAGATAAATATAAGGTTTTATAAAATGTCTGAAATATTAGATTTTACTGAGGTGTTAGAACTTAAAAAAGTTGTACAAGAAAAATATAATATTTATGTACACTTTCACGATGCTTGTGGAGGACAATATTTTAGTATGGAAGAAACTAAAGACGGTGTACAACAGTTCATAAAAGAATTTTTTTCTGTAAAAAAACTATTACCTGTATTTACTGACGATGGCTTAACATTTACTCTTGAAAGGATTGAATTATGTTGAATGAATTTTCAAGAACAGAATTACTAATTGGAAAAGAAGGAATGGAAAAACTTGCCAATTCGCGTATCGCAATATTTGGTATTGGAGGAGTCGGAGGTTATACCGTTGAAGCACTTGCAAGAAGCGGTGTTGGACAGTTAGACTTAATAGATGATGATAAAGTCTGCCTCACAAATATAAATCGACAAATAATTGCAACACGCTCATCTGTTGGTAAATATAAAGTTGATGTTGCCAAAGAAAGAATTTTAGATATTAATCCAAAAGCTATTGTAAATACATACAAAATGTTTTATACCCCTGAAAATGCTGATGAATTTAATTTTTCATCATACAATTATGTTGTTGATGCAATTGATACTGTTGTTGGCAAACTTGAAATTATAGAACGCTCAAAAAAAGCTGATGTTCCTGTAATTTCTTCAATGGGTGCGGGAAACAAAATGCACCCTGAAATGTTTGAAGTTGCAGATATTTCAAAAACTTCTGTTTGCCCACTTGCAAAGGTAATAAGACAACAATTACGAAAACGTAAAATAAAAAATGTAAAAGTTGTATATTCTAAAGAAACACCAATAGAACCAAAAGAAGATATGGCTATAAGTTGCCGCAACCACTGCATTTGTCCTCCGGGAACTGTTCATAAATGTACAAATCGTCGAGCAATACCCGGAAGTAACGCCTTTGTGCCGTCAGTTGTCGGCTTAATCATTGCAGGCGAAGTAATAAAGGATTTAATTGAATATAAAGACTAATTATTGTTTTTTAATTAGTTCAATATCATAGCCCAATACTTCAATAATGTTCGCAACCTCATTGTACGTGATTGTGCCTTGACTTAATTTACTATAAAAATTAATAACTTAAAAAGTTGCCATTAGTTCGTCAAATTCTTGTTTTAAATTTTCTGAAAATAAATAAGCCTCTGTACAGTCCTCAATATTTTGTAAGTGCATATACCCTAAAGCATAATACAAAAGATTTATTTTTGACTGAATGTCATATAATTTTTCCTCATTATCAAAATTCATAACAACTCCTTTTAGTAATAACTAACTTTACAACTATTATATAAATCAGTAGTTTTATTGCCCAATATGTAAACAAAATTATCAAATTAAACAATTTATTGCTAAATTTGATAATTTTATGTTTACATAAAAGATAAAAATGAGCATACAAAAAGAACAAAAAATTGACATGTATCTTGAAAAATTATCAATATACAGTAACTATGTTTCCTGCTTAACTAGAGTAATTTTAGAACTGATTGAAAATGGATACAGTAACTTAAAACCTACGGATATTGCTTATCTTGCAAATTTATTAAACACTTATTCAAATATGCTTCACACAAAAATAATGAGAATGAAAACATCTTGGGAATTTGATAAATAAATTTTTAAGTTAAGTTTTTCTCATTATTTTTGTCTTTTGCTTTATTTCATCTGAAACTTTTAAAGATTCTCTTATTTTCTGTAAAGATTTATTATATGTAACCCTATCTAGATTACAGTTATCAGATTTTAAATAATCAAAACCTTTTTGCGGATATTTACCCATAATTGTAGCAACAGCCCACGCAACGCCCATTTGAGAATAATAATCGTCAGTATTTAAACTATCTAAAACATCAATAACTCTATCTATATATTCATCATTTAAATAGTGTGAAAGCATAATAACCGCAACTATACGACTCTCAAATTCTTTTTTTGATTCTTTGTATTTCATTAAAAATTGCCAAACTTTTTCTTGATACTTTCTAGCGATTCTGAAATTTTGACATAATGAATCATTAATTGCCCAATCATCTACAAAAGGAATAAAATCCTCAAAATATTTCAGTAAATTATCTATATTATCATTTATATAACCAATAACAAAAGCATGTAACAATTTCAACTCAAAACTGCTATTATCATTTTGTTCTATAAAGACCTTGTAATCATTTTTTGCAATATAACGTGCAAATTTTCTTAATTCGGGAATAGAAATTCCAAATTTTGTTCGTTTAATACCACTTATTTTATTTTTTATATCTTCTAAATTCATATTATTATTTTAAATTATAACTTGTATCAATTCTTTTATAAATTTCATTAATTGGCACAGAACCATCCAAAATAATGGTAAACCAGTGTTTTTTATTCATGTGATAACCTGCAAAATATTTTTTATTATCAACAAGTTTTTCTATTTCTTCTGTTGAAGCTCTTAAATCGATTACTTCAACTTTTTCGTTGCTATCAAAACCAAATTTATCTTTACTTACAGTCAATATGGCAAAATACCATTTTTTATTATCTTTTCTTCTGCAAACAGCATTGTCAGGAAATTTTTCCCATAAATATTCAACATCATCTTGATATTTTTCTTTTGCATATTTTATAACAAGCTTTGAATATTCATACTTAAAAACATCACTTTCAAAACAATTATCTACAATATCAGACAGAACTTTTTCATATTCCTCTTTAACTTGACCAACAAAAGCACCTTGCACATATTCCACAAGATGTAAAGTGTAAATTTCACCAGACTCTTTTTCAACAAGCTCCGTACTAACATTACTGTTATTATTAATTTTTACGGTTAAAATAAACTCTCCATTCATTATTTCAGTTTTGTATGTGTTATTAACAAAACCATATTCTTTTAATTTTTTAAAATTAACTTTTTTATTTTTAAATAAATTATCCATAAACTTATTATAACAAAAAACAGCCTGTTTTGCTTTTGGCAAAACAGGCTGTTCTAATTATTAAAATACAATTAAGCGTTGCATTCACATTTTGATTTTGGACCTGCGTTAACGATTTCAGCAGGCATGTTTGGATATTTAGCTTTAAAGTTATCTTCAAACATTTTAGCCAATTTGTTTGCAGCTTCATCATAAGCAGCTTTATCTGCCCACATTCCTCTTGCATCAAGCATTTCATCAGGAACATTAGGACAAGTTGTAGGATAATCTACATTGAATACATCATGGTGTTTAAATTCAACACTATCAAATGAACCGTTTAATGCTGCTGTAACCATAGCACGAGTATAGCTTAATTTCATACGTTTAGCACCTGAAGCAGCAGAACCGCCTGCCCAACCTGTATTAACCAAGTAAACTTTTGTACCATATTGGTCTAATTTATCACCTAACATTTTCGCATAAACTGATGCATCCATAGGCATAAATGGTTCACCGAATAAAGTTGAGAATGTTGGTTGAGGTTCTGTAACACCACGTTCAGTACCTGCCAATTTAGAAGTAAAGCCTGTTACAAAGTGGTACATTGCAGCATTTTTATCAAGTCTGCTGATAGGTGGCAATACACCAAATGCATCTGCAGTTAAGAATACAACAACTTTAGGGATACCGCCTTTACCAGGAATTTGAGCGTTATTAATGTAGTTTACAGGATAACCTACACGAGTATTTTCTGTTAATGATCCATCTGCGAAATCAGGTTCTCTAGTTTCAGGATTAATTATAACATTTTCAACCAATGAACCGAATTTAATAGCGTTATAAATATCAGGTTCATTTTCAGCTGATAAGTTAATACATTTTGCATAGCAACCGCCTTCAAAATTGAATACACCATCAGGTGACCAACCGTGTTCATCATCACCAATTAATTTACGTGAAGGATCAGCAGATAAAGTAGTTTTACCTGTACCTGATAAACCAAAGAATACTGCCGTTTCATTTGTTTCAGGATCCATATTTGCTGAACAGTGCATTGGAAGTACATTTTTCTTAGTCATAATGTAGTTCATTGTGGCAAATACTGATTTTTTAATTTCTCCTGCGTAACGAGAGCCGCAAATTAAAATCATGTGAGCTTCATAGTCAATAATAATAGCAGCTTCACTGTGAACACCATCGATTTCAGGATCACATTTAAATCCTGGAGCACAAAGAATTGTATAATCAGGTTCACCATAATTTGCTAATTCTTCTTCAGTAGGACGGATTAATAATTGGTGAATAAACATATTTTGACTTGCTAATTCATTAATAACTCTGAATTTTTGAGTATAAGTTTTATCAGCACCTGCATATCCATCAAAGATAAATACTTCTCTACCTTGTAAGTATGCTGCTATTTTACCTTTTAAAGCATCAAATTTTTCTCTGCTTATTGGACGGTTAACTTTACCCCAAGCTATTTCATCATGTACACCTTCTGTATCAACGATAAACTTATCTTGAGGTGAACGTCCTGTATATTTACCTGTTGTAACAACTAAAGCACCGGTGCTGCTTAATTGACCTTCACCTCTGCGTAATGCAGCTTCTGTCAATTGAGCCGGTGACAAGTTACGATAAACAGCTTTTGGTTCAATAATACCTAATTTTTCAATACCATAAGTTTCCATTATTTGTCCTCCTTTTGCTGGAAATACTATCTTTGCTTACAGTTTACAATAAGCAGATTTAAAAATCAATAATCTTGTGTACATTTAACACTTATTTTTTTATTGACACAGGATATTGTCTGTTTTAGCATTAAACTATGCTAAAAGATTTTCTAGAAAAACATGTCACTATATTTATTGAATTTACAATAATAGTTATTGTAATTTTTTTGTCAGTAAAAGTTATAGATTTCATTGACAAGAAAATAAGAGAAAATATATTGAAAAAACACGAAAATAGTGCAAGATTACTAAGTTTTTGCCCTATTTTAAACAAAATAATAAAAGCACTGGTGCTGTTTATAATAGTTGCATCTGTAATGCAGGCTCACGGATACTCAATGACATCACTTGTTGCAGGTTTTGGTATAGCTGGTATGGCAGTAAGCTTTGCGGCAAAAGAATCTATTGCTAACATTTTTGGTTCTATTTCTATTTTATATGATAAAGTTTTTGATTTAGGTGATTATGTAAAAATTGATGAAGTTGAAGGCTTTGTAAATGACATAAGCTTACGTTCCACAAAAATAAAGACATTAGATAATTCAATAATTACAATTCCGAATAATATTGTTGCAAATTCAGTAATAATAAATTACTCACTCATAAAAAAAAGACGTATGGTTGAAATTGTTGGCATAACGTATGGAACGTCTGATGAAAAAATTAATCGTGCAATAGAAATTATAAAATCTGTAATTAGGGAAAACAGCGAAGTTGTGACAAACGATAATCTTATTTTTCTTGAAAAGCTTAATTCAAGTTCAATAGATATTCACTTGGAAGCATACATTAATTATGGAGATTTATCAAATTTCAGAAGAGTAAAACAAGATGTTATAAAAGAAATAGTAAGACAATATAGACAGGAAGGAATAGAATTTGCATTTCCATCGCAATCTATTTATATAGAAAAGAATGAAAATTAAAATTATAGCAATGGGGCGTGTAAACGAACCCTATTTAAAAACCGGCATAGAAGAATTTTTGAAACGCATAGCACCTTATGCAACAATTGAAGTTTCAGAATTAAAACCGGTTGAAATAAAAGATGAACATTTAATTAAAAGAGCTCTAGATTTGGAAGCTGAAAAAATTATGGATTTAATAAAACCATCCGCCTTTGTTGTAACAATGGAAATCGGAGGTAAAATGCTATCGTCAGAAGAGTTTGCCGAAGAAATAAATGAGATTGTAAATTCAGGCGTAAATGAATTAATTTTTGTAATCGGTTCATCACATGGTTTATCGCAAAGAGTATCCGAAAGAGCTGACTTCAAATTAAGCCTTTCAAAAATGACATTTTTGCACAATTTCGCAAGACTAATTCTTGTAGAACAAATATACAGAGCATTTAAAATTATAAAAGGCGAAGTTTATCATAAATAAAAGAAAAAGTTTGCCAAGTTCTATTGGCAAACATTAAATAAACACGAGGATATTAAGAGAGAGTATAAAATCTTTTTAACTAAACTGCTTTGCAGGATATGTATTTATAGCAGTTTGAGTATTCAAGAATTGCAATCTTGACATTAAGTTGTTATTATTAGCAATTTGCTCTTTTGCTTGAATCATCATTGATTCTCTGATTGCTGATGTAAACATGCTGTTTTGTAAAGCTTGTGAATTAGAAACCCTTGTACGGGTATTAATTCTTGCAGAACCACCAACAATAGCTTTTGAACCTGCTGCTTGAGCTTCATTTACATTTGTTGAAGCTGCGGCTTGAGTAGCTTGAGATTTAAAAATACCTTCCGCAAATGGATTTGCAGATTTTGTTAAAGCTGCTCTTGCTTCTGCCATTACATCATTTTGAACTGTCGTTTTATAAACATTAGTATTATATACATTATTTGCGGTTGATGCTTCTACTGCTTGAGAAGATTTTGATGCTGCACGTTGAAAAATTGCATTTGTTACAGAATCAACCATATTCTTATCAATCTTTTGAACTATAAAATTTGTAGCTGCTGTTAAACCGTTTGTCATTTTATATCTATAATATCCTTATACTTATTTAAGTTTTTTTTTACAAAAAAATTGCCTTATCTTTAAAATATATATGAAGAAATGTAAACAAAAAGGCGCGGGTAAATTACCGCGCCTTTTTTGAATTTTAAATTCGACTTAGTTGTTACAAGAGCATTTGCATTTTGGTTTACAGCAGTATTTTCTTGCATGTTTCAATCTGTATTTCATCTCTCTTTTAATTTTTCTATATTCAGATTTTTGTTCACCTTTTAAAATGGATTTAAAATCTTTATCTACACATTTTAGTTTTGATTTTAAATCTTTAAAATCTTCTTTTAAAACTTTTTCTCTATTTTTTACAGCATCTTTATCCAAACAAGAGTCACCTAATGCTTCACACAAACATTTATGATCAGATTTAATTTTATCGTGAATAGCCTCTAAATCTGATTCATATCTATCTTCAATTTCCATAGCTTGCTCTCTTTGACAAGAATCTAAATTTAATCTGCAATATAACTCTTCTCGTTTTTGATCCCTACAACTGGAAAAAGATTCTTTTGCTCGTTGTTCACATTCAGCACAACTTGGCTTATCACATTGTTTTTCACATCTTGGTTTCTTTGCGCAACCGCAATCATCACTTTTTTGCACAGGGCATCCACAACCGGCATAAGCAGTACCTGTCGCTAATGCCATAGTTAAAGTCAATGCCATTAATAATTTTTTCATAATAATTCTCCTTTGATTACTAAAAATTTATTCTCTTTACTTCTTTATTGTATTTATCAAAAAGATTTTGCCTATATCCATACGGGCATATTTTTATTAGTCTTGTGTACAAAAATTTTATATTTTTATATTTTTATATCTTTATTAATTTTGCATATCGAATAACATATAATAAAGCAAAGTTTAGGTAAAAGAATAAAATAAATATTATACAAAATATTATCGACAAAATTAGATGTAAAAAACATACCTTACGCAACAACTATTGCAAAAAAATCACAGGAGCAAAAAAATTTACTAATAAAATAAAAAGTAACTTTATATAAAAACAGGCGGTTTTCGTAAACGAAAACCGCCTGTTTTTACTTAATTAATTTTATTGGTTATAAATACTTGTATCATCATTTAAGATAATCAAAATATTTTCACCACATTTTGCTCTATAGTGCAATCCTGGAGTTACTAAACCAAGTAATAACCCAACACCACATCCAATTGGAGTACCTATTGCAATACCTCTACCTATAACAGCAGGATTTGGAATGAATGAAAAACCTACACCTGCACCGGTACCAATAGCACCTAGTCCAACGGTCCAGCCTAGAATTTTTGCAAATGTCATCCAAGGACCTTCTTTTAGAGTTCCATCTTTTGTAAACGGATCAGCATCTATTGCATAAGTTTTTCCGTTTGGTAAAGTCAGTTCTCTAAATTTCATTGAAACTCTTGCATTTTTATTAAACCATTTTGGTTTTTGGATATTTGTAACTTCTGCACTTAAACATGAACCTTGAGGAATAACAAGTGTTCCTTCTTCGGTATAAACACCATCTTTAAACACAAATTGTACAATGTCACCTGTGTGAGATTTCTTTGACCAGTATCTTTCATCAAATGAAATTCTTAATACATTGTCTTTTAAAATAATTTTTCTCAAATTTGTAATTGTAACTTCATTACAAGGAGCTTTATCAGTAACATTTAAGTGTTCTGTACCCAATACTCTTTCGGAAACGGTATTCTTATATTGAGGCTTAACAAGATTCAATTTATGGTACAGCTTATAAAGTAATACTGCTGCCTCTGCTCTTGTTAAATCAGAATTCGGATTTAAAACATTTGCATCAGGATAATTTACATATAAACCATAAGCTGTTGCTTTGGCATAAGCATTTTTTGCCCAAGACGGAATAGCAACATAGTCAGTAAACTGCTTCAAAATTATTGTGTCAGTTTTTGAATCTTTTGTTATATGGCTCATTATAGAAGTTACTTCTGCTCTTGTCAAAACTCTATTTGGTTTAAAAGTATTATCTGGATAGCCATATACCAAACCTAATTGTTGTGAACGAAGAACATCTGCATAATAACCATCATTACTGCTTACATCGCTAAATTGATTTTTAATATTCACATTCAAATTATCATTTGAAAGAACTTTTAAAAGTGAATGAACAAATTCAACACGAGTAACAGAATTGTTTGGGTTAAAATAACCCTTTGTGTCAGCAGGCATAATTTCTTTACCTACAACAAAGTTAATTTCTTTTGATGCCCAATAATTTGATTTAATGTCATTAACTGAACTTACTGCTGCAAAAGCAGGTAAAAAGTTGAAGCTAAGCATTAATACAGACAAAAGGCTTGCAAAAAATCTTTTCATTTTTATACCTCATTTAGTGTAATACGCAAACATTATGTCATGGTTTATAATAAATTTCAAGATATGAAATAAAAAAAGAAAAAGAGGGTGTCTGTTTACCCTCTTGTACTTGAATTTACTCTAAAATCGTCTTCTATTTTTTAAATTTTGCCACGGCAAATAAGGACTTAAATGTCCTCTTTGCCACAAATTTCAGCAAACTAACACTATTTATATGTAATATTAAAATTACATATACTATGAAGCAACTAATCTGATTGCTTCTTGCAACAATTCTTTTTGTGAAGAAATCAATTTATTTGCAAGTTCCATTTGGACTTTTGCTTGTTGATAATTAGCAATGTTATCTTTAAAACCTACATTAGACAACTCTAATAATCCTGAACGAATTTCGCCTCTACCCAAAACAGGACGTCCTGATTCTTCAGTTTCAACAAATTGACCATCTTTTATTTCATATAAACCGTTTTTATTGTGGAAACTCATAGTGGCAATTTTATATAAAGGAACTCTTTTTTTGCCGCCATCAGCCTTACCATACAAAGTACCATCGTTTTTAATTTCGTAATCGTCGTATTTGCCCAAATATTTACCATTATTAGGATCAATCCACAACTTAATATTTGTTGTTGGTACATCTAATGCACCACCTTTTGTAATTGTTTCTTCATAAAGATCGGCACTCAAAGATTTTGTACCTGCCATAATTTCGCCTTTATCATTCAAGATGTAACCTTGAATTGTGTTCCCGTCTTTATTTTTATAAACACCTTCGGCGTCAAAATCAAATTCACCGTGTCTTGTATAAACTATTTTACCTTCGTTTGTACGTGTAACAAAGAAACCTTCACCTTCTAAGAAAAGGTTTGCATTTGCTGTACCCGGTGTAGATTTACCTTGTCCAAAGTTCTTATCACAAGTATCTAAAACGGCACCGCCTAAAAAAGTTTTAAAATTAACTTTATTTTCTTTGAAGCCCGGCGTGTACATGTTTGTCATGTTTGTTGCAAGAGCATTCATCCATTCGGTAGTTGTTTTTTGCGTATTAAGCGCTGTTACAAATGAATCATTCATAGCCGTTCTCCTTTTTATTACCTCTGTTTTGTCTTTCTTTTTCTTCGTTTTGTTTTTTGTTTTGTCTATATGATAGGTTATCGTATTCTAAACCTTCATCAGTAAATTTTTGTTTAAGTAATGGAATATTTGCTTTCAAATATTGTTCTACTGCCTCATCACCAGGAATAAATTCTGCTGCAATCTGACCATCTTTATTAACTCTTAAAATTACTGAAATATCTTTGTCAAAGTCAACACGAAAGGCTTTATTATTTTCTTGTGACTCCTTTAGAGCATTCAATAATGTTTTTGAAACTTGTGCTGAATGAGCTGTTTCGACATCTTTTAGCAAATTATTATTTGCTTGTTCCGCTGTTTTTGTTCCTTCTATGACTTGTTGGTTAGTTTCAATCAGGTTATTAAAGAACTTTGCATCTGCTTCAGTCATTTTTATCGCTTTTTCAGCCGCTTTTTTTGAAATATCTGCGGATTTAGAAGATGATAGTTTTGAAGATTTTGTTGTTTCTGTTGAAAGATTTGCATCTATAAATTTAACTATATCGGAAGTTTTGTTTGTATTTAGCGAATTATTCAATTCTGCCAAAGGATTTATAACTTCCATTTTAATAACTTTTATATCTTCAGGAACAGGAATTTTTACATTGACAGCTTCAACTTTTACTTCATCTGCAATATCTTTAACTTTACCAATATTTTCAAAATCAGTTGTTACATCGTTTTTTGCAACATTCGATATTTTACTTAATGAAGATTTATCTGCTTTTAAGTCTTTCTTTTCATCAATTTTATTTTGATTTACAACATTTCCAACGGCAGAAATTTTGTCAGGTATTTCAAAAGATTTAACATTCTGAGCAAGTTCAATTTCTGCTACATTCTGTGCCTGAGCATCATCTGCATTTTGAATTTTTACTTCTTCCTTTGCTATATTTTTTGCATATTCAGTTTTACCAGATTTTATGTCTTGCATTTCTGCTAAAACTTTTTCTGATTTTACATTATTATCTTCAAGTTTTACAAATTTGTCATTTTTATCAAACTTGTGAACATTGACGTTTTTTTCTTCAGATTTTATTGAATCAATATCAGTTTTATTTTCATTTAGCTTTTCAAATTTGTCATTTTTATCAAACTTGTGAACATCGACAATTTTTTCTTCAGACTTTATTTGTTCAGGAAGAACATTACTTTCGTCATGTGCAATATCATTTTTTACAATATTTTTCTCTATTTCGTTTGATTTAATTTTATCTTTTGCAACATCATCAAATTTTAGTTCGTGCTTTACAATATTTTCAGGTTCTTCAAATTGCTCCAATTTTTCAGGAGCAGCAAAAATTTCTTCTGCGACATTTTTGTCAGGCAAAATAATTTCATTTGAAACTTCATCTGAAACAATAAATTTTTCAGAATTTTCTAATTCTGTAGTTTTAAGAACCTGCATTGTTTCTTCATTTTCCATTTCTATATTTTTTTGAATAGGTTTTGTATTTACAGTTTCAATATCAATAGCTTTTTGAACATGTTTTTCATCAACAAAATTATTGTCAACATCCATATTTAAGTTTTTAGCATCTGCTAATTGAGTTTTAGCAGAATTAAAATCTTTATTTTGTTTTATATCAGAATTTTGTTTATTATTCATTAAAACAATTTCATCTACAAGCTCTTTTTCAGCGACTCTATGTCTTTCTTGTCTTTCATCAGCAGACAAAACTTTACCTTTGTTAATTTCAGACTTAAAATCATGTTCAGACACAGAAACAAACTCAAACGGTTTCACATCTGGTTTTGAATCAGATTTTACATCTCCAACATCAGTTGAAGATACTTTTACATCTGTTTGTTCTAATTTAGGCAAATTTGACATTTCATCAATAAAAGTTTTGCCGCTATCTACACTTTTTGCAGGTGTTCTAGTAGTAGAAACAGGTGTTTCTGCTATCTGAGTATTAGATTTTAATTGTGTTGTTTTAATTTCCATTTTCTTCCTCTAAATCTTTCTGATACTGCTCAAGCAGTTCCTGTTCTTCTTTTGCTTCTCTTGACTGTTGAAAATACCGCTGAACACCTAGTTCTGACATATTCTTCAGTTCTGCGGCTTTTTGTTCTGCAACGTATGCATCTTTGCTTTTTTCTTTGTGTTTTTCAAGAACTTTTACCGCTTGCTCCAGTTCAACCAATTTTTGAACTTCTTGCTGAACTATTTGTTCTTTTTCTTGTCGGACAATTTCCAACTGTTCGCCTTTTTCCCATAAATGGTGTAAATATGTATCATACGCTTCCATCATTGTGAAGTCAGCTTGTCGTTGAGCTTGCTTTGTTAAGACAATTTCTTCGTTGTTTCTTTGAATATCCGCTTCAGCCATAAACAAAGCTTGTTGGGCTTTTTGAAGTATCATTAACTGTTCTTCTTTTTTACGGATTCTAAAATCAAGTACTTTTTGCAGTCTGTAAACAAAAGGCATAATTACACTCTCTCTATTGTATTATGAAGTATTTTGCTTTTTATTTACTCATCTGTTTGCATGATTTATTTAATAATATTTTTTAAAAAGTCAATAATTTAATAAAAAAGTCAGAAGTTAAAACTAACTTCTGACTAATAAATGGTTGCGGGGGCTGGATTTGAACCAACGACCTCCGG
>DJYG01000025.1 GCA_002450015.1 Cyanobacteria bacterium UBA6984
AAAAAGGTTATTTCTATTGAAATAACCTTTTTAAATCTATCAATTATTTACTTATTAAGAGAATAAGTTAAATGATTTTTCAACGTTGTCACCGATTAATGATTTTACTGAATCAAATTCTGTTTTTAACGCATTGTGTTCAGTATCTAATGCTTTTAAATCATTATCTAATAATTTTTCTTTTCTGTTAATTTTTGCAGTTGCAGCATTATATTCAGCTTCTGCTTTTGCTAATTCAGTTGTATCTGCTTCAATTGTTAATTGGTTGTTACCTGATACTGATGTATCTACCCAAGGATTTGTATCCTTTGTAGTTTCATCTGTATTAGGTACTTGCAACATAAATTGACCTGATTCAATCATTTCATATAATTGTGATTCAGTGAATTTCATTCCTGTTTTTGTTTTTTCATCATACAATTTAACATCATTTCCATAAGCATCTACTAATTTGAATTTATCACCTAAGCCTGCTAAGTTTGTTGAATTCAAAGCTGTTGGAACTACATTACCAGTTTTATCATAAGATCTATATACAAGCTTTGTTTTGTTTAAAGCTTTTGTATAGTCTGTTGCAGCTTGTTCTGATTCATCTGCTAATCTGATTTTTGTATTAGAGATGTTTTGTGATTTATATTCTATATCGTTTATTCTTGCTGTAATTGATAATAATCTTGCTTGTGATGCTGACATACCCATAAGCGGTACTCCTTATTCAATTTCCATTTCCCTTACAAGGTTTATATCGTCATTTTTAATAAAAACTTTAGGATTTTATAATTTAATTTTACAATTCTTTACATTTGTTTTAGAGTACAATTTTTTATATAATATATATTGTACAATTTGCGCTCGTAGCTCAGTTGAATAGAGTGTCAGAGTCCGAACCTGAAGGTCATGGGTTTGAATCCCATCGAGCGCATTTTATTATTTTAATAAATCTAAATACATCATTCTTTGTATTCATGAAACAATTACTGATATATATAATATTTACGTTAGGACATGTTTATAATATTATCTAATTAAAAAATGACAAATAACTTTAATAATTATGATACATCTGAAAGTTTTAGAAACTCACCTATGGTAAGAGAACGAGTTTCACTAATTTCTGCACACATGTATAAGCAGTTTTGTGATTACCAGCACGCTAACGAGAATACAGGTTTAATTTTTGCGGCTATGGCGGAAACGTCAAGAGAATTTGTTGAAAACTTGAAACAATCTTTTGCCTCCAGAGGTGTTGCAACTGAAAATATATGGTACAAAGTAGATACAAAAGTACCTGCAATTGTAATAAATATATTTTGGAATTGTTATAGTTTTACAATGAGATGTAATTTTAAACCGCAAGCTCTATTTAGAGAAAATGAACCGGCTTTATTTTCAGGCAGAATTATAGCAATTAAAAATAATTATTTTGATTTAGTAAAAGATGCAAAGAGTAATGATGATGAAATGTCTGTGTTATTGGATAACGAAATAGCATCACTTTTTGTTCCTGAAAATAAGATGCAAAGTGCTATTTTTAAGCTTAAACACAGAGCAAACAAAGAGTTTCTTCTTGCACAGATTGATGCAGGTCGAGAATTTGTTTTAACAGTGTCTGAAGCTATATGCAGCAGCACTATTTACCATGAAGAAGGCAGCAGGAAAAGCTTCAATATATAACTAGTTTTCACTGTTTGAACTTATATGACAGCACATTTCTGCAAGTACACGTTGTACGTCAGCACCGCCGTATGTTACTTCCATAAGCAAATTTGGTCTAATCATGATTGTTTCTTTGTAATCCATTGTATCAATGTCAATTATATTAAATTCATAAAAATCCACTGCTGCACTAATTAATTTAGCATATTCGCAGCCTCCTACCCACTTGATAAACATATATTGTCCTTCAAGTTGCTTTAATCTTTCTAATAATCTCATACGCTATCCTATGTACCTTTAACTTATTAACTACAATAATATATTAGTGATTTTTTTGATAAAGTCAAAATTAGTATAAAAGGTTATGATAACTGATATAAAAAGCACTGTCCTACAATGTAATCAATATTTTCTTGAGAAATAGTTGTTAGGACGAAAGCATGCTGAAACACAGGACGTCCATTTTCTGCGGTAGTTCTTGTATATACATATTCAGCTTCAGTTTGAATGGATTTATTTTTAAAGTTTAAAGTTAAATCAATTTTGTCATAAGGTAAAAAAGGCTTATTGTTTTGGATACAAATACCTTTACCGCAAATATTCAATGTTTCACCCTCTATTGTACTTTCATTACCATTTCTTGTAACTTTCATAACAAAAGGTATTTTTAAATTTGCTCTAAAATATTCGCGTCTTTGCGTAATCTTGTTTTGTGCGGGAAATGTAATTGCGTAAACGGTATTTTCGCCATCATCCATAACATCAATTACTCTTGACAGCGAATTATAAATGCCATTATCGGAATATACGTTAAGTGTTAAATTAGTTCCTACTTTAGGCTTAATTTTGCCTGTTTTTGAATTTTCTGAAACAACAAGCATTCTATCAGGTTCAATATTTTTAATTTTGCACATAATTCTGTGTAAATATTCATCATCAAAAAATTCTACTTCAAAAGATTTCAAATTTTTATATTCATCAAAAAAATCAGCCATAACTGCTCCTTCAAATATAAAATAATTATACAATAAAAATTTAAATATTGACAAAGCTTAAATTTTGCGCTATTTTACAAATACAGTCACATTAACTATATTTGAATTTAATAGGCTTGTGGCACAATGCCGAAAAATGATTAAATATCGTTTCAGATAGGTTGTAGCCGCACAAATTGTCAAAACATTGACAATTAAGCCCAACAAATATAAAATGTATTTACAATTAAATAAATTTAGTGGGCCTGTGGCGAAATTGGTAGACGCACCAGACTTAGGATCTGGCGCAGCGATGTGTGAGAGTTCGAGTCTCTCCGGGCCCATTTATAAAAGATACAGAAATGTATCTTTTTTTCTTATATATAAAGCGATTTTACGGAGTTTGATATATAAATTTTTCTTATACATTTATGATAGAATTATTTTATGTTTAAAAGTAAAACTAGAATAGAATTTATTGATATTATAAAAGGCTTAGCTATAATTCTTGTAGTTGTAGGTCATACTAGCCCGGACAAAACAGAAATTTTACCTTACAAATCTCTTATATATGCTTTTCACATGCCATTGTTTTTTCTTATTTCAGGCATGTTTGTCGAAACAAGTAGGGAAAATTATTCTTTGCAAACGTTAGGAAAATTTTTACATAAAAATTTTATTGCGCTAATTGTACCATTTTTGATTTGGGGTGCAATTTACATGAATTTTTCTTTTACTAATTTAATACATTTGTGCTTTGGCTCTTGGATTGCTTTTGCGCATATTCACACTTTAACGTCATTGTGGTTCATTATTGTACTTTTCGTTGCTAGAATTTATCTTGAATTATTTTATATGTTTGTAAATAAGCTTAAATTGAAGATAAAATTTTCAGCTTGTATTGCCATCCCTATTTGCTTTATATTAGGTTTTTATTTACCACATTATAATGATGTATTAACACAAAGAGGAAATTTTTTGAGCTACGATATAGCTTTTGTTGCTGCAGGGTTCATGCTTATTGGTTCACTTATTAGACCATATATAAGCAAAATTATTGAGATTAAAAATATATATTTAGTGATACTAATGATATTTTTTGGTTTGCTGTTTTTGTGTGGTTTTAGTTGTACTAATTATACACATGAGTTTGTGCTAATGGCAAACGCTAATTACTTGAATCCACTTGCGTTTCTGTTCAATTCAATATTAGGAAGTATTTTTATAATATTAGTTGGAATCATAATATATAAAATACCTATTAAAAAGCGCATACTTAATTTCTTAGGACAAAATACATTAGCCATTTTTTTGCTGCATAGACATATTGTTGTTGCATTTTTAAATTTTTTACAAGCAAATACAACATTAAACCGCTTATCTATAAATATAATTATAACAATAATCGCATTAATTATTTCATCTTTACTTGTTATATTAATAAATAAATGCGCACCGATAATGTTTGGTAAAACAAATAATTTCCTAAAAAAAAATTAAAAATTATATTATGAAGACAAAAAAGTTTAAAAGTCTTAATATGATATACAATATTTAAATTTGGTACTTATTTTTTTCAAAGAATATAATATTTATAAGTGAAAAGAGCATAACAACAACAAGCAAAACAACCGCAAGCGCGGAGGCATAGCCTAAATCTAAATTTTCAAAAGCTCTTTCATAAATATAATAAACAATTGTTTTACTGGAATTAAGAGGTCCTCCTTTTGTCATTACATAAATTTCTGCAAAAACTTTCATTGCTGAAATTGCGCTAATTGTCGAAACAAGGGCAATAGTAGGCATTATATGTGGAATTGTAACAGTAAAATGTTTACGTAAAAAACTAGCACCATCAATATCGCATGCTTCGTAGAGTTCATTAGGTACACTCATTAATGCGGCAAGGTAAATCATCATATAATATCCAATACCTTTCCAGATTGTAACTACAATTACGGATATTAATGAAAATTTTGTGTCAGTGAGCCACCCTATGGGACTAAATCCAAATTGTTCAATAATAAAATTCAATATACCTGTTTGAGCATATAACCACTTGAACGCAATTGCCGCAACAACAATTGAAACTATAACAGGAAGATAAATTAAAATTTTATACAAAGTTAAAAAACGGAGTTTTTGATTTATCAAAATGGCAATAAAAAGTGGTATTATAGCCAAAATTGGCACAGCAACAAAAAGATATAAAAAGGTATTAAACATTACCTTGTAAAAAATATTAGAATGAAATAATGCAAAATAATTCTTTAATGAAACAAAATCAGGGGCATAAATATTATTTTGGTAATCAAAAAAGCTAAAATAAATGGTTTGAAAAAAAGGTATAAAAAAGAATACGATTAAAATAACCGCAGCCGGCAACAAAAATAAATAAGGTGCATATTTTTTATAATACCTGAACATACATGAATTATAGTAATTATTTTTGCTTAGAGCAAATTGTTTACAAACACCTACAAAAACACTCAAATCATTATATAAAATGACTTGAGTGTTTAATGTCTTACTTTTATTTTAATATAATTATTTACTTGCGCAGCCCGCTCTTGAAATCTGCAAGTCTTTTTTTGAAATCAGAATAGTCCTGATCAACATCATTTTTAGTTTGTGTATTATTTGATTCGCCTGTAACAGCACTTGCGTCATCATCAGATTTATTCTTTAATGCATCAATTTGATTATAAGCAGTAACACCGGTTGTATATATATTTACTAAACCGCTAATTGTATTACCTTTTTGCTTTTCTGAGTCTTTAGCTGTAGTTTTTTCTACTTTTTCATTTATTTTATCTAAATTAGATTTTCCATTTTTATCTTTTCCATTTATAAAATCTCTGCGTTTAGAAGTGCTATTGTAAGTTTCTTTACGTTCATTGGCATCTTTATTTGCTTCTTTTACAGCTGCTTTAACATTTGTTTTAGCATCAGCTTTTGCAGATTTAACATCTTGTTTTGCTTCGCTTAATTGTTTTTTTAGTTCAGTAGTATCTTGACCCTGAGCTTTAGCTTTCTTAATTTCTTTTTCAAGATTATTAACTTTTTCTTGTGCTCTGTTTACAGTTGCTTGACCTTGAGCTTTTGCATCATTAACTGTTTTATTTGCACCTTCATTTACTGTATCTCTTACAGCATCAGCTTTTGCTTGTGCATTTTTAGTTACTTTAAAACTAAAGCTAGATTTTGAATCATATTCTTTTGTTTTTTGTTCTTCAATATTCTTCTTTTGTTTCTCAACTTCTTTTTTATCTTTAGCTTTATCAGGATTTTCTTTCTTCCATTTTTCAAGTTCTTTATCTGTATTTTCATTAATTGTATTTTGTCTATCAACAGCCTTAGCAGCTTTCAAATCTTTGCTTGATACTTCTTCAAATTGGAAGTTTAAAGCATTTCCGCTAATAGTGTTTCCACCAACTTTAGCTAATCCGTCAAATGTTCCTTTACCAGCTTCTTGAACAGTGCTGTTCATAAATCCTTGGAAACCGTTTTGAATAGTATTTGCAGTAATATTCATTGCTGCCATACCATATTTAAGACCGTCACCAACGCTAAGTCCTTTCTTAGCACCTTTATTAGAATCATTTGATTTATTAGATTTTTCACTGTTTTTACCTTCATCTTTAACTTTGCCATTAGATTCATCAACTTTATCTTTCATTTCTTTTACACCATCAGCAAAGCTAGATGCGGCATTATAAGCTCCATAAGCACTTTCTAAAGCGCCTAAAATATTACCGTCTTGTATTGCAGTCACAGCATCCATCGAAGAATATGTAGCTACTACACCTTGATTTGCGGTATCAATACCATTTTTGACATTGTCTAGGTTATCACCTATTTGTCCCATTGTATCACTAACTTTTTGTAGTGTAGTCATAGCTTCTTTTGTTGTTTCCGTGCCTGCTTTTGTACTTAAAGCACCAGCGTTAACAGCTGCACCACCTGAAGCTGTATAAACAAAACTTGTTAATGTAGCAGCTGTTGAGAATAAACCACCCGTAAGATTATCTAAACCTTCACGAACCTTATTTATTGCTCCGTTTGCCAGACCACTTAAATTTCCACCAACTGCATGAGTAACATCAGCTGTAGTACCAACAACCTCAGAAACATCTCCTAAGTTTGCACTTAATTCTTTTAGATTTGCAGAAACTTCTTTTAATCCATCATTTTCTTCTTGTGCTACTTCAGCTTCTTCCTGGAACTCTTCACTTTGTTCCATTGTTGCTTCTGTTAATTCTTCGTTTTCCTCCATGCTTGCATTAATTTTATCAGAATTTGCATTTGATTCTTCAACTAAAGCTTTAATTCTATCAGCCTTTGAATCTGATTTTGAAGATGAACCTGTTGAACGGGTAGTGCCACTTGTACTACCTTGTGAACTTGTAGTATCTGTCGCAGGATTTGCCGTAGGCGCTGCTGCTGCTGGTGTTGCTGCAGGAGTTGTTGCTGCCGGTGTTGTTGGATTTGCAGCATTTGGTGTTTGAGTTGCAGTAGGGTTAGGAGTTGTTGTAGCTTGCGATTGAACAGGTGTATCCATTGAATTCAATGTTGAAGTTGAAGCGACACTATTTGTATTATTTTTCATAGCATCTTCTTTAGCTATAGATGTGCTGTCTGCAACTGTTGACTTGCCTTCTGCTGCATTTTTCTTTGCTTCTACTTGTTGACCTGCTGTTGTTAGAGAATAAGCACTGTTAACACCATCTCCTGTTATATCACTTCCGCCAACTGGTTGTTCTTGAGCAACAGTTGGTTGAGCCGTTGGTACTGCCGCAGATTGTGGCGCTATGGTTTGTGGTGCTGCAACTGGTGCATTTGCTTGCGGTTGCTGTTGCACTGACGCTGAGGCTGCCATAGCAGGATTTGCAGTTACTGAATTTTGTACATTATTACCGGATTCGTCGGAATCTTTACTATCATCTTCTTCATTTTGAATATTTTGAATTTCTTCACTTATAGCTTTATTTCTATCTACACAACTATCTATATCATCTGAGGTATCTTCATTCAGGTCTTCTATATCCTCAGTTTGTGTGTCCATGTCTTCTGTTCCGGAAGTAATAGGATCTTTTTCTTCTTTGCCTTTTTTTTCTTCTACTTTACCTTCTGAATTTTCGGTTTCACCTGTTGTTTTTTCTGTATCGCCTTCTTCATTGGTTGCTTCACCCTCATAAGATTGCATTTCACCATAATCCAAATCAGTATCTGCATCTTCTAACTTATATGATGCATTATCCAATTGAGAGTTCGCATCATCAATACCTCTGTGACCTTCTCTTACAGACTGCGCTTTACTGCCGGTAACTACTTTGATACCAAAAACTCTTTTATTTAGTATCTTATCTTGGTCAAAATTCTGAACTTTTGGCATTTCCATTTTGATATCACCCATAGC
>DJYG01000052.1 GCA_002450015.1 Cyanobacteria bacterium UBA6984
CGCTTAATTTGAATTCTGCGAAGAGTAAAACAATGCAATATGAGCATTTGCAAGAATTAAAGCAATAATTCAACAAGGTAATAATCAACAAAGATTATAAAAAAGATTTATATTAATACAATACTCTCTCTCTCAATTATTTAAACGAAAGTTTACACCTCCCAAAAGGGAGGCTTTTTTTTTGCTTTTTGAATATATCTTACTTTAAAACAAATTATTATATAGAATACAATTTTATTAGTTGTATAATTATCAATGGATTATGAGAAAATATTATACACATTTAATATTAATATTATTGGCATTAGTGCTATATTTTATGGCTAATTTTCAGCGTGTAGCCATTCCTGGCGCTATTTTTGACACATTACAAACAGATTTAAATATAAATGCGTCTTCTGTTACAACATTGAGTGCGGCATTTATGTATTCTTATGCAATAAGTTTACTTTTTTGCGGGATTTTGGCTGACAGATATGGTGCAGTTAAAGTTATTTTATGTGGAGCATTATTATTTTCAATTGGGGCTTTAATTTTTCCGAATACAGAAAATATATATTTGTTATATCTTAGTCGCTCAATGCTAGGTGCAGGTTCAGCTTCTTTTTACTTGTGCTTGGTACAAGAAGCAAAAAAATGTTTTCCTGATAAATATTTTGGCATTAGCGTTTCATTAATGCTAATTACAGGGTATTTAGGAGGTGTTTTTGCTAATGCACCTTTTGTATTTTTAACAAAAAATATAGATTGGCAAACTATTATGAATTTTTTGGGAATTATAACTCTTATAATAACATTGCTATTTTGCATTGAAAGAGGTTTTTTAAGGCATATCCCGATTAATGAACACGCAAAATTCTCAATTTTGCCATTTAAGGAAGTTTTAGCCAGCAAATTTAACCATAACCTATTCTTATTTGGAGGATTAAATTATGGACTTTATTATGTTATTCAAACCGTTATAGGTGTAAAATTTTTAAAAGACTATGTAAATATGTCGGCATCAAGCGCCTCTGTAATTCTTTCAATAATGATTGTTATTGCAGGCATTTCAGGACTCTCTCTTGCTTCATTAAGCGCTTTTTTTAATAATAAACGTGTTATTTTTATGAAATCAATATGCATAATGTCTTCAACAATTTTTGCAATAATATCATTTTGCATATATTGTGGTATAAAAACAAAATTCATAGCTCTAATGTTTTTAATGATAGCATTAGGAGGGGGTATGTCACCTCTTTTAGTTCCTGTAATTCATGCAACAAATAAGTATGAAATAAGAGGAACTGCACTTAGCATAATGAATTGCTGCTTTTTTCTTGCTGTCGGAATTTTAGGTTCATTTGTAGGATTTATTCTTGATATTTTTGATACCTCTTTAATAAATGGACAGATTGTATATTCTTATAAATCATATTTTCTTGTATTTTTGACATTTTTCATTGTTTCTCTAATTGAAATGTACAATGTATTCAAACTAAAAGATGTATAATCTCATCTAAACAGTTGATGTAAATTTCACATATATATGTAGAATATATATGTGAAAAGGGTAGGAGGGATTAACTATGTCTTCAATAATAAGTAGTATAGCAAATAACAGTAATGTACAAGCAATGATTGTTAATATGTTTAACAAAATAAACGATGCAACAATTAATGCAGGTCAAAATAAAGCAAATGATATAAAAAGTATTTCAAGCGAAGATTTTGTAAAAGCTTTAGAAAATCAATTTAAAAATTCATCATCAAATGTATCAAACAGTGCCAAAATCGACATTACTGAAGGACAAATAGGTATGCCTGCCGGAATGAAAATATCGGAAGATAACAGCATAATTAAGGAGTCTTACCAGGAATTATTAAAATCTATAATGGATAATCTTGATAAAAATTCTGACGGAACAATATCTCAAGAAGAAATGACAGATTTTATGAATAAAATTTCTCAATCTAAAAACGCAGAAACAACAGGAACATTAGCTTCTTCAAAAGCGTTTGATTATCTTAAAAATCAAGCAGGAACGTTTATTCAAAAATTAATCGACAAATACAAAGATAATAGCGATAGTATTTTAGGCATTTCTGTGTAATTTGTATTTTTGTGTTAGAATAGTTTACAGGGAAATTTAAGGAGTAAATTATGCATAACACAAAAAAGATTACAGAAGATTTGGCTTTTTTAGGCGTGAGCGACAGACGTTTAGCGCTATTTGAAAATGTCTTTCCTATAGAAAGAGGCGTTTCATACAATTCTTATTTATTAAAAGATGAAAAAACTGTACTACTTGATACAGTTGATAATTCTGTTCTATCTCAATTTGAAGAAAATTTGGAATATGAATTAGGTGAAAGAACTCTTGATTACATTATAATAAACCACATGGAACCTGACCATGCAGCCACATTACAGGTTATTGCAAATAAATATCCTCAAGCAAAAATTGTTACTAACACAAAAGCAAAAGCAATGATGAAACAGTTTTTTGAATTTGATGTTGAAGAAAGAGTTATGCTTGTCAAAGAAGGTGACACATTAAATACCGGCAAACATACCCTTACCTTTGTTATGGCACCAATGGTTCACTGGCCTGAAGCTATGGTAACATACGATATTACAGACAAAATTTTATTCTCTGCCGATGCATTTGGAACTTTTGGCGCTCTAAACGGAAATATTTTTGCAGATGAAGTAGATTTTGAACACGATTGGCTTGATGACGCAAGAAGATATTATACAAACATTGTCGGTAAATATGGTACACAAGTTCAAGCATTATTGAAAAAAGCTTCAAATATTGAAATAAAAATGATTTGTCCATTACACGGACCTGTTTGGAGAAACAAAATAGGATGGTTTGTTGAAAAATATCAAAAATGGAGTACGTGTGAACCGGAAGAAGAAACTGTTATGGTTATATACGGTTCAATATATGGTCACACCGAAAATGTCGCAGAAATTGTTGCATCAAAATTAGCAGATAAGGGAATTAAAAACATTAAAATGTATGATGTTTCAAAAACTCATTTTTCAATATTAATTTCTGAAGCATTTAGATGTTCTCACATAGTTATCGCATCAGCAACATACAATGCAGGCATATTCTGCAATATGGAAACTATTTTGACTGACCTTAAAGCACATAATTTAAAAAACAGAAAAATTGCAATTATAGAAAATGGTTCTTGGGCGCCAACTTCAGGCGGATTAATAAAAAATATGATGTCAGACATGAAAGACATGGAATTTATTGAACCATTGGTTACTATAAAATCTTCAATGAAATCAGAACAAATGGAAATTATTGATAAACTTGTTGAAAATATTGCAAACAGCATTATTATAAAACCTTCTGTTACAAATCCTATGTTCAATATTAGTTACGGATTATATGTTTTGACTTCAAAAACTGACAAAGATAACGGATGTATTATCAACACTGTAAATCAAATTACAGATAATCCAAGACGCATATCAATTGCAGTAAATAAAAATAATTATACTTGCAAAATGATTGAAGAATCCGGAATATTTAATGTTTCAATTTTAACAGAAGAAACTCCTTTCAGCGTATTTAAACAATTCGGCTTTGCATCAGGAAAAGATACAGATAAATTTGCAGGCTGTAATTTTGTTGACAGATGTGATAACGGAGTATTATCATTAAATAAATATACAAATACTGTAATTAGTGCAAAAGTAACAGATAAAAAAGATTACGGTACTCACATCGAATTTACAGCAGATGTAGAAGATGCAAAAATAATTTCGGATGTACCTTCCGTAACTTATGACTACTACTTAAATAATATAAAACCTGTTGTCAGACCGGACAAGAAAAAAGTTGGTTGGGTATGTAAAATCTGCGGATACGTATATGAAGGTGCAGAATTACCAAAAGACTTTATTTGTCCGCTATGCAAACACGGAATTGAAGACTTTGAACCTTTAAAATAGGAGATTATAATGAAAGTATTGTTAATAAACGGAAGTGCAAATGTTAGAGGGTGTACTTATACAGCTCTTTGTGAAGTTGAAAAAGAATTAAAAAATGAAAACATTGAAACAGAAATAATTTCATTAGGAAACAAACCCATAAGAGATTGCATGGGCTGTAAAGTTTGTCGTTCGAATGGAGGCAAATGCGTATTTGAAGATGACATTATAAATGAAATTGTTGAAAAAGCAAAAACAGCTGATGGATTTGTATTTGGCTCTCCTATATATTATGCTCATTCATCAGGAAGATTACTTTCAGCAATGGATAGAATGTTTTATTCCAACAGTTCTGCATTTAGGTTTAAACCCGCAGCCGCTGTTGTTTCTGCAAGACGAGCAGGAACAACCTCAGGTTTAGAACAAATTATAAAACACTTTACTATAAACTGCATGCCTGTTGTATCTTCAAATTACTGGAATATGGTTCACGGTAACACACCTGAAGAAGTCCTACAAGACAAAGAAGGACTTCAAATAATGAGAATTTTAGGTAAAAATATGGCTTGGCTTTTAAAATGTATTGATAAAGGTAAACAATTAGGAATTCAAACACCAAATATTGAAGAAAAAATTCATACAAACTTTATAAGATAAAAACATAGTTGCGGATTTTCTTATCAGAAAATCCGCAGCTTATTTTATTCGGCAACTAAATAAAATAATTTATTTTCATTTATAAGATACATTACTATTTATTAATACAACTATCTGACTTATAAAAAGTAAAACTATTATTTTTAAAAACAGTATCATTTTAAACTAATCCCTCTCTCAAAGCTTTTACTGCAGCTTGTGTACGATCATCAACTACCAATTTTTGAATTATATTACACACATGCGCTTTTGCGGTATGTTCGCTAATTGTTAATATCTGCGCAATTTCATAATTTGATTTTCCATCAACAACCAATTTTAAAACCTCATATTCTCTTTGAGTTAAATTTGAATGCTGTTCTCTAAAAGCAGCTCGAGTTACTTGTTTTGCAGGTATAACACCTGCATTCTTCTCTCTTATATATGGTACTACTTGAGGATCAAGCCACATTGCCCCATCATTAACAGTTTTAACTATCATCAAAAATGACTCAGTATCAAAATCTTTCATAATATAAGCACTTGCTCCCGCCACAAGCGAATCCATAACTTCTTTTTCGGTAGTATGTGAAGTAAGCATAATTATTTTTATTTTTTTATTATCTGAAATAATTTTTTTTGCAGCCTCAATTCCACTCATATCAGGTAATCCAATATCCATTAAAACAACATCCGGTTTTAAAACCCTTGCACATTCTATTGCATCCTTACCTGTTTCTGCTTCTTTTATTATCTCCATATTCTCGGAATCTTCAAATAAAGACCGTATTCCGACACGCATAAGCTTTTGATCTTCTACAAGCATAATTTTTATACGTTTTTCAGACATAATTCCCCCCTCATTACTGTATATGATAAAGGGAGTTCTAAAATAAAAAATCCCGAATATTGAAACATATTAGGTCAATCATTTCGGGATTTTTATAATATTGTAAATTTATATTATTGTTTATCTAAATATCTTGAACCGTTTTTGATAACTCTGTCTGCTCTTGCCAATAAAGCTTGCATTTCAGGAGTCATTTCATCTTTTTTAGGTTGAGCTGCAACAGTTTGTTGAGCAACAGGTTCCGGTTTAACAGGGGCAGCTGATGCTGACGGAATATAACCTGTATATCCTGATTTATTATCTTTAACAGGGTTTGTAACAACATTCGTATCTTGTTTTTGCGATTGATTCAAAACAGGAATTTCATCTTCACGTAAGCTGTCTGCATAAGCTTTTAATTCATCTCTTGTCATCATTTCTGAAGTTTGAGAGCCTGCTGCATCTTTTTGAGCAACTAAATTTCTTAATGCTGCATTAACAGCTTTTGATTCTGCAGTATCTTCTCCTTCAATTGCAAGTCTTTGAGCTGCTTGTTCAACTAATGCATTGAATACTTCAGGGTCTTCTTGTGCAGCTTGAGCAATTTTAACCGCATCTTGTTCTTTAGCTTGTTCTAATTCTGATTTACCAAGAACTTTTTCAACACCCCTTGTAGCATAATGCTGACCAATTGTACCAACTGCGTATGAACCAACTTTACTTGCAATAGCACCAACCACAGCACCAGCTTTATTGTTACCGATAGCAGAACCGACAACAGCGCCTAATTTTGAGCCTAATACTGAACCTGCAACCCAACCTGCAACAGATGAGATTGTTTTAACGGCAGAACGTCCCAATTGTTTCATACCCTTTTTGAAACCTAACTGTTTAAATGTAGGAATTACGTTAGTGAAAGTTTCCATACCACCTTCTAAAACTAACATAAATGTACCTGCTTCATTATTATATGCATCTAAACATTTTTGGAAAGTTGGAGATTTTGCAGCCAAATCTTTTGTTGCTTGAGTTGCTTTCGTAATACCTAATGCTTTTTTAGTTTTTGCAAAAATACCTGTTGCTTTTGCTGTTTGTTCAGCATATACAACAGCATCAGCCTTTGCTAATGAACTTGCAGCTTGTTTTAACATTTCTTTATTTGCAGGATTTGAAATTGCAAGTTCGGCTGCTTTTTGTGCATTTTTATACAATTCTTGAGATGAAGCTGATAAAGTTTTTAATGTTTCAGCATCAGGAATTCTTGTAAGATATTCTTTTGCATCAGCAACTCTTAAAACACCTTTTACACCAGCATTTTTTAATACATTGTGAGATTCTTTACCACGTTGTACGACTTCTGCAAAAGCTTGTTTATATTGACCTTTGTTGTTTTTAACCCATTGCCAGCCTTCATATCCGCACAACATTGTAGGATAATTTGCCACTTCGCCTAAAGTAAGCTTTGTTGCATCATTAGTCAACGGAACACCTGTTGCATATTTAGCAAGTTTCACTAAATCTTTCAATGCGTAAATATTTGATTGTGAATTAATACCGTTAACCATAAACCAAAAATTAGCCTTACTATACTTATATAAAAACCCATTTTTCATGAAAATTGCCCTAAATTCATGCTTTTGGCAAGTTTTGTAAACAAATGTAACAAATTTTACACATGCTGAAATTCGACTTTTCAAAAATACTTTATATAGGAGTAAGAGTGAGAAATATAATAAGAGGTAGTGAGTATGGCAGCACAAAATTTAATGTTGAACAATGAAACAGTTGACGGAGCAGTAGTTCCAACAAACAATAATCCTGAATTTGTTGACAGATCAGAAGTTCTGTTTTCTTATATGAACATGATTGCTTTTAACAACAAAATTGATATGAAAATTAATTTAAAATAATCAAAATAAATAATGAGCAAGTTGATTATTTAAGCAAGTTTTTTACACACTACTTAACTAACTCACACTTACACACTACCTACCTTTTTAAAATGTTTTATCAAACATGTGCCTGATTTCAAAAGAAAACAGGCTTTTTTTTGCGTTTTAAATTAATCACTTGTATAATCGCAAATAGTACCTTCTTCAACCTCTATCTGTTCATATTTACTTGAAACCTTATCTTGTGAATTTAACTTTTTAAGTTCAAGGAAGGTTTCATCTCTTAATGATTGAATTTTATTTAAATTTTCTTTTTCTTGTAATAAAATTTTATTTTTTAAATCTTCAATAACATTTTTTTCATCTTGTGACAATTGAACAGTTTTTTTAGCCAAAACAACTCTTGAAACAAGTTGAGATTTGTATTGTTCCAAATTTAAAGCCTCATCATAATTATTGTTTTCAATTGCAAGTTTAACATTATTTGAAACAGTAAAAATTTGATTATATAAAAGTTTAATCTGCTCAAACTGCTTAGACACTTATTTTAGCCCTCATAATCTTGACTGTCAGCACCGGCAGCAACAGCAGCTTTTTGACTGTTAACCATCGCAATAGCCTGTTTCCATGTGGCACGAAGTTCTACTAAATGTTTTAAAACCTCATCAATTTTAGTTCCGTCTTTTTTCATATTTGCTTGAACTAATGTATTATAAAAATATTCATATAAAGCTTTTATTCTAACGGCAAAATCTCCTCCGTTTTCCTCATCAACAGTGTTAATAAATTCCATAATAATATTCTCACAACCAATAATATTATTGTGAATTTCAGGAATATTTTTTTGTTCCATAGCAATTTTAGCTTTATTCAGAAATTGAATAGCACCATCATACAAAAGAATTAAAATTTTTTCCGGAGAAGCCGTTTCTACTTCATTTTTTTGATATTGCTTTAAATATGGATTCATTAATTTAACCTCTATATTGATTTATTTACAAGGACACCTGAATTATAATCCAACTTGTTTATCATTTCAAGAAAATCATTTGCGTTTATTGCTTCAAGAGTCTTTTTTGTAACCTTATTATACAATTCTATTTTATCCGTGTTATTGTTAACTTTAACAATAACATTCTCAGGATCTCTGATAATTAAAGCTTTATATTTTTTTGCCGCTTTTGCGGATATTTTTTCATCTTTATTTAAAGAAGACTCTTCATTTTTTTCTTCATCTTCTTTATCTTCATCATCTTCTTGAAATCCATCATTAAAATATTGGTTTTTATTACCTTCTTCTTTTTCATCATTGTTAATTCTTTTATTTAAAGCTCTGTCAATTTTACCAACAATTTTTTCATTACCACCCTGAACGCCTTGTTCAGTAGTTATTGCTGCTTGGGCAGACGTTATATCCTTGCCTAAGCCTATACTTGATAGTGAAAAACCGTCAACACTCATATATTTATCCTTTTGTTACATTGGTATTGCGAAAATTGCCATGTTTTATTATAATATATAATGTAATAAATGTAATACTGAATGGAGAGTATTTTGAAAAAGAACTTATTAAACAATTTTATAGAAAAACTAAAAGAATTTCCGCTATGGATAAAACAAGTTATATTTTTGTATTTATACAAAGATTTGAGTGCAGTAATGTCTGATGATTTTATTAATACTCCGGAAGAAGACTTGTTGAACTTGTATGTACCTTTTTTATCATACATTGGTAAAACAGAACTTGAAGAAAGAGCTAAAGGATTTGAAGCTAATATTTATACATTCTTGGAAAGTGTTGATGAAGGCATGTCTATAATGGAAATTGCTTTAAATCATTTTTGGACTTTGGAAGAAGTTTGCAGATACTTTTTAACATCAGTAGATGCAGATTTAATAAAAGCACCTATACCTACAACAATTCTTGCAATGGCAGGCTTTATGGCAGGAAGATACAGAACAGGTGAATATTTTAAACGCGTTGGAAAAATTAACGTTGACCAACTTGAAATGACAATAAGAAGACAAAAAGAATTAACAGAACAAGGTCAAAAAGTTAAAATTGCTGAATTAATGATAGATTTAGGATATATAACTCAAAAAGACACTGAATCTTTAATTATTATCAAAGAAGAAGCCCGAAAAAGATTTATATTAGATTCCTCACTAATTCCTGAAGGTGTTACAGGAAATGATAACAAATATATGGCAGAAATTGATGAACTAAAAAAACAAAATGCCATGTTAAAAGCTAAATTAGCTAAGTTATTGTCAATGTTTAAGAAATCATAATGTATCCAGATAGTTATATTCCAGAAACACTCGTTAAATATTATAGAGGTGAACTAACATCACAAGAACATTTAGGCTTTGTTGTTATGAGCGAATTAAAGCTTGGTGAAACTTTTGGCTATCCATTTTATTTACGTTCTTGTGCAAAACCTTTGCAAGCTTCTTTAATCATTGATTATGATTTGGACTTAACAACTGAAGAAATTGCTCTTTGTTGTGCCTCTCATGCCGGAGAAAAATGTCACGTTGAATTAGCAAAAAAACTATTAAACAAAATAGGTTGTAGTGAAAATCAATTAAAATGTGGATTACACAGACCTATATCAAAACGTGAAGATGAAGAATTAATTAAAAATGGACAAAAAGAAACCATTTTCCATAACAATTGTGTTGGCAAACATATAATGATGTTAGCACTATGCAAAAAAAATGGGTGGGATACCGACAATTATGATGATATAGAACATCCTTTGCAAAAAGAAATACAAGAAAAAATATATGATTTATGTGAAATTCAGGAAGAATATCCAATAACAAAAGACGGTTGCGGAGTACCAATCCACTCAATGCCTTTAAATAATATGCTAAAAGGTTATTTAAATTTATTCAGTTCTCCAAAGTATAAACAAATTAAACAAGCTTTTCGTGAATATCCATATATCATTGGAGGAGAAAACAGACTTGACACAAATATAATGCAAAATTCAGATTTAATTGCAAAAGTTGGGGCAGACGGGTTGTGTATTGTAATAAATACAGAACAACTTGATGGCATTGTTGTAAAAATATTGGATTCTAATATGAAAGCACGTGAAATTACAACATTAAGCTTATTGAAAAAATTAAACTGGGCTAATATAAATTTTGATAACTCAATCAAAACATTACACGGTGAAACTATTGGCTCAATAAATTTTGTAGCTATCAAATAATAAATAAAAATACAAAAAGAAAAGCAGGTTGCTAAAGCAACCTGCTTTTCTTTATTAAACAATATTGTATAAATTATAATACAGATGCTTTTTCTTCATCAGAAACACCTTTTATAGTAAGGTTAACTCTGCCTTTGTCATCAATTTTTATAATTTTAACTACAACTTCATCACCAATATTAACGTGCGGTTCAATAGTTTCAATTCTTTCTTTACAAATTTGTGAAATATGAACCATACCATCTTTACCGCCACCAAGTTCAACAAAAGCACCAATAGGAATAATTCTCACTACTTTTCCTTTTAGCACCATACCTACTTCCGGTTTAAATGTTAATTCTCTAATCATTCTAATAGCAATTTTTGCACCTTCTTGGTCGTTTGAAGTAATAGTAACTACACCTGAGTCTTGAATATCAATTTCTGCACCTGAAGCATCAATGATAGCTCTAATTTGTTTACCGCCAGGTCCGATTACAGTTCCTATATCTTCAGTCGGAATAGTCATCGTTGTAATGCTTGGAGCATAAGGTGATAATTCTTTTGCAGGTTCTGAAATAACCTCACGCATTTTACCTAAAATATGCAATCTTCCTTCTTTAGCTTGAGCCAAAGCACGTCTTAAAGTTTCATTAGGAATACCTTTAGCTTTCATATCCATTTGTAAAGCTGTAATAGCTTCATCATTACCGGTAACTTTAAAGTCCATATCACCTAAGAAGTCTTCTATACCTTGAATATCAGTTAACACAACAGGTTCATAACCATCTTCTTTAATCATACCCATTGCAACACCACCAATCATGCATTTAACAGGAACACCTGCATTCATTAATGCCATTGAAGAACCGCAAGTAGATGCCATTGATGTAGAACCATTTGATTCTAAAACATCTGAAGTTACACGAATTGTATAACCAAATTCTTCTTGGCTTGGAAGTGCAGGAATATTAGCACGTTCTGCCAAATTACCGTGACCTACTTCACGTCTTCCCGGACCTCTTAATGGTTTCACTTCGCCAACTGAAAATCCTGGGAAAATGTATTTATGCATATATGTTTTTTCAGTTTGTGGGTCAACACCATCAAGCTCTTGTTTCATAGCAGGGCCTGCAAGAGTTGCAACAGATAGCACCTGAGTTTGACCTCTGGTAAACACAGCAGAACCATGAGCTCTTGGTAAAACACCTACTTCACACCAAATTGGACGAACTTCATTTGGTTTTCTTCCGTCTGCTCTAACACCTTCTTCAAGAATCATTTTACGCATAACTTTCTTTTCAGCAGCTTTAAATTCTTCTGCTACAAAGTCAATGCCTGTTTCTTCTATCATAACATGTATAGGATGGTCTTCAGGCAGTGATTCTACACGTTCTTTAACAAGCTTTTTAGCTTCTTCCAGTTTTTCTTGTCTGTATGCTCTGTCAAAGTTGTGATATGCATCATGAATCATATCGCCTGCAACCTCTTGAATAATATTTTTTAATTCAGTTGTATCATAAGGATTTACGAATTCTTCTTTTACAACACCGCATTCTTGAGCAAAAGCAACTTGATTTTCGCATTGTTTTCTAATTTCGCCTTGCGCAAATTCAACAGCAGCCATAATATCATCTTCTGTAACAAAGTTACAACCTGCTTCAACCATCAAAACTGAATCGTGCGTACCTGCTACAACAATATTTAAATCGGAAGCATCAGCTTGTTGGTGAGTAGGATTTGCAATCATGTTACCTTCTGCATCTCTTGATACTCTAACTGCACCTATTGGTCCTTCAAAAGGTGCGCCTGAAAGCATTAATGCATAAGATGCACCTAACATAACCAATGTATCAGGTTGATTTTCTTGGTCATAACTGAATAATTGACCTACAATTTGAATATCATTTCTATAACCTTTTGGGAATAAAGGTCTAATAGGTCTATCAACCAATCTTGATACTAAAATTGCTTTATCGGTTGATTTACCTTCTGAACGATTGTATCCGCCCGGAATTCTACCGATTGATGACATTCTTTCTTCGTAGTCAATTAACAAAGGGAAGAAGTCAATACCTACACGAGGTTCTTTGCTAACGCAGCAATGAACAAACACCATTGTATCTCCACATCTTACCGTTACTGATGATGTTGCGGATTGAGCATACTTACCTGTTTCAATTTCTACAATCTTTCCGCCAATTTCTAACTGCGTTTTTTTTGATTCTACCATTTTTCCTTCTTTCTTCACGGGCTACGTCTTTATGCCCTTTTATTCTGTGTTACATAATTTATACATTTAATTATATATTAAATATAAATTTTTAGGAAATTTCTTAAAAATGTGATACAATTATTATATGTTTGAAGAAATTGATCAAGACAGAATAGAGGCTATAAAAGACAGAACTCGTGATATACTTGACAGAACTACCTTGTACCAATATAAAGGAACAGTATCAAAATTACTCGGATTAACAGTTGAAGTAAAACTTCCGGGCTTAAAAATTGGTGATTTATGTTTTATTGAAACAAATACAGGTGAAAAAAAACCTGCTGAAGTTGCAGCGTTTAAAGGTGAAGTTGCACAATTACTTTTGCTTTTAGACGGCAATGGCATAGGTCAAGGATGTTTGGTATCTTCAACAGGTCAGCCTATTACCATTCCGGTAGGTGATTTCTTATTAGGCAGATTGATAGATCCTATGGGAAATCCTATGGATGGAAGTCCTCTTCCATTAGAGCATGCAGAATGGAGAAATATTGAAGGACCGCCTCCAAGTCCATTCGAACGTCCGATTATTACAGAAATGTTTTCAACCGGAGTAAGAGCAATAGATTCTTGTTTAACATTTGGCTGCGGACAACGTATGGGTTTGTTTGCCGGTTCCGGTGTAGGTAAATCGACACTTTTAGGTATGATTGCAAGAAATTCCGATGCTGATGTAAACGTAGTTGCACTAATCGGAGAACGTGGTCGTGAAGTTAAAGAATTTATTGAAGATGCACTTGGTGAAGAAGGTATGAAAAAATCTGTTCTTGTTTGTGCAACAGGTGACCAACCACCATTAATTCGTCAAAAATGCTTACTTGCAGCAACCGCAGTTTGTGAATATTTTAGAGATAAAGGTAAAAAAGTTTTCTTAATGACTGATACTGTAACACGTTGCGCAATGGCAGGTCGTGAAGTTGGTCTGTCTTTAGGAGAACCACCGACAATGAAAGGATATCCGCCTTCAATATTTTCTTGGCTTCAAAAAGTTCTTGAACGAGCAGGAAACAGCCCTAAAGGTTCAATAACAGCCTTTTATACAGTTCTGATGGAAGGTGATGATATTAATGACCCTATCGTTGATACGGTTCGTGGTATCACAGACGGTCACATTTTCTTATCCAGAAAAGTTGCCGAAGCAAACCATTATCCTGCTATTGACGTATTAGGAAGTATTTCCCGTTTGATGAGCGCAATAGCCTCACCAGAACACAAAGCTGCTGCGGGTAAAATGCGTAAATTATTGGCACTTTACAGAGAAAATAAAGACTTAATTGATGTCGGCATGTACCAGCAAGGTTCAAATCCGAGCCTTGATATTGCAATAGAAATGATGCCGCAAATCAATGCCTTCTTACAGCAAAGAACAACTGATATTGTTAGTATGGACACAACAATTAATACTCTTATAGAAATGATGGCAAATGTAAATGTTTAGGATATAATGGAAATATGAAAAAAATAATTTTAACAATTGTAATAGCTTTACTTTTAACTCCAACTTGTTTTGCGAGCGATAATTACATTGCATACGCAAGTAATTCAACAAAAAAGACAAAAAATCAAACTCAAAAACTTGAAAAAGAAGTTAAAAATACATTAAAACAACTTATAACATATACAAACGAATACAATTCAGATGGGTTAAAATCTATTTATTCTAACAACTATTTGAATGCTGATGGTTTTGATAAAAAAATGTATTTTGATTTGGTTGAAAAAACTTGGAAATTATATCCTGATATAAAATATTCTATGGACATAGACAGTATAAATATAGTTGGAAATACAGCCATTGCCGGTGTAAGAGAGTATGCTTCCGCAACATCTTCAGAAAAAGTTGATGAAATAGAAATTAAAGGATATTTAAAAAGTTATTCTGACTGTTTGTATTATCTTGAAAAAGTTGGTGATAATTGGCTTATTACATCTGATAACATAATCAGCGAAAAAACTACTCTTACGTACGGAGAAGCAAGCGAAGTAAAAGTTGAACTTATCGTACCTCAGCTTGTTCCTGCAAATAAAGAATATACCGCAAGTTTAAGTGTAACAGTTCCTGATAAAAAAATGCTTACAATAGCATCAATTGGGCAAGAAAAAATCACTTATCCACACGTAAATGCAACAGAGGTTTACAGAAAATTACCGGAAAGCGGTATTCTTGAAAGAGTATTTAAATCTAACAAAGATAATTTAAATGAATATACAGTAGCTTCAATTGGTATTACAAGAGCTCAAATAACAAAAGAAAAACAAATTAAACTTGTTGTTACAGGGCTTGGTTATGTTATTACAAGAACAAATGTAATTCCAACAAAAGATTTTTCAAAGGTAAATGGAAATGTCAAGAAAGAAACAACCGCAAAACTTGTGGATTAAAATTTTATATTTATTTTTGATATTTGCAATATTTGTTGGCACAAATTTATATTATTCAGATTGGATTGTTAATCAAATCAAAACAGGGTTGAGCATCAACAATAGTATTTTTTCTCTTAATTATGTACAAAATACTGGTGCAGCATTCAGCATATTACATAATTATCCTTATATACTTATTGTCTTATCTGTTTTGGCTCTGGTTATACTATTTTCATATATTATAAGACACGCAGGCACAATGTCTTACGTAGGAATTTTTTGGCTTGCGGTAATGATGTCAGGAATTTTTTGTAATTTATTTGAAAGAGTACAATTAGGTTATGTAAGAGATTTTATTAATCTTAAATTTATTAATTTTCCGATATTTAATTTTTCAGACATATTAATAAACATAGGCGTAATAGCAATAGTATTATTACTTTTAAAAAGAACCCAATTAAAACAATTATGAAATTCTTAGTTGAAGAAAATGATGAAAATATAAGACTTGATAGTTATTTATCAAACTTAATAACTGATATTTCTCGTTCAAAACTACAAAATGCAATTAAAAACGGGGACGTGCTTATTAATGGTGAAATTAAAAAACCTTCTCATAAACTACATGAAGGTGATTTTATAGAATTTGAACCGCAAATAATAGAAGATATAAAAATAGAACCGCAAAATATACCGCTTGAGATTGTATATGAAGACGATAATATGCTTGTTGTCAATAAACCTTCAGGAATGTTGACGCACCCTACAACTATTGAAAGAGAAAATACACTTGTAAATGCGCTTTTATATAAATATGGAAACAATCTGTCAGATATAAACGGGGAATTTAGACGAGGAATTTTACACAGATTAGACCGAAATACATCCGGTCTATTAATGATTGCAAAAAATAATAAAACACACGAATTTTTGGCAAACCAGATTAAAGATAAAACAGCACTAAGAAGTTATTTAGCCATCGTAAAGGGTTCAGTTAAAGACGAAAAAGGAGTTATTAATTTACCAATAGGCAGACACCCGACACAACCACATAAAATGGCTGTTATAGAGGGTGGAAAACCTAGTATTACAGAATACAAAGTTATAGAAAGATTTAAAAATGCAACTTATATTGAACTTACATTAAAAACAGGTAGAACACACCAAATCAGAGTTCACATGAGCTATTTTAGAACTCCTGTTTTTAACGACACACTATATGGTGCAAGACCGGAAAAAATTAAAACTCAGGAACAAGTTTTACAAGCATACAAATTAAGGTTTACAAAACCAAATTCTAATGAGATAATAAACTTGGAAATAGAACCTGATGAAAAAATTCAGAAAGTTTTAAAATATTTAAGGAGTCAAAAATGATTATCTTTTTAAGATTAATTTCGCTATTGATATTATTGGGTGCAGGCTATATTTGCTATGAATTAAAAGATTATAAACTTGCTATTTTCGTTTGCTGCGGTTTTATTATAGGTATAATGTTCACACTTTCTTACGTCTTAGACATATCAAGAAAACTAAAAGCCTACAAAAGAGAGCTTGAAAAAAGTTCGATAAACACAGATGAAAGTGATTCTAAAGTAAAAGTGCTTGAATCAAAAATAGAAGTTCTTGAAAAAGCACTAAAAGATGCATTAAATAAATAAGTATATTACATGTCAGAAATAAATACAGAATATTTGCAAAGATGTTTAGACACACTAAAAAAATCTTATGAAATGATAAAATCTGTTCAAGAAAATACTATAGAATATGAAATGTATAGAAATTCCCTTGTAAAAGGCTTTGAAATGACATTAGAACAAAGCGGAAAATTACTTAAAAAGAAATTAAATCCATATTTTGCCAGTAAAAAAGCCGTAGATAACTTGTCTTTTAAAGATATTTTTAGAAACGCAAGCAAGCACGGATTATTAAACGAGACTTCGCTTAATAATTGGTTTAAATATAGAGATAACAGAAACAATACAGCTAATGATTACGGTCAGGCTTTTGCGGAAGAAACACTCACACTAATAGAAGATTTCATAAATGACGTTCAGGAATTAAAAAAAATAATTGATAATGAATAAATTAAACGTAAAACAAGAACATTTGAAAATGCTTAGAGATATTTTTGAGAGTTATTGTCCAAACGCTGAAATTTGGGCTTATGGCAGCAGAATAAAAAATGATTCTCATGAAGGAAGTGATCTTGATATGGTTGTAAAAACATTCAACGATAAAAATAAAAATATTTCTGAATTAAGCCAACTGCTAAACGACAGCAACATTCCATTTTTAACTGACATTTCAGAATTTAATAAATTGCCTGATTATTTTCAACAAGAAATTCTAAAAGATTATGTAATTATTTTTGGTAAATAATTTCACTTGCAAGAAGTATTTGTAGTCCAATTTAAAACTGTTTTACCATCCGGACAAGTGCCACTACTGTTGGCTTTGAGATAATCTCTGTTTCCGTTTTCAATTATCCAATTTGAGGCACAACCCCAACCTTTAGAAAAACAATTTTGTGATAATTCTTGATTACTTTTCGCATATCCTTCCGGCAATATGCCTTTATCTGTAAGATAAAAGCCTAATATATCTTTTGCTCTAATATTTGGACCTTTGTTTGGTCCGTCAATATCAACCTTTATTAGCGCATAATATGATTTATCAATATTACCATTATATGCTCCGGATTTTGTAACAAAAGAAATTGCAATTGAAGTACCATCACCAAGTATAAATTTATAATATGAATTATTTGTATCTATATTTCCATCTGAACTACCATCCAAATTTTTAGAATCTGCATTTGTAAAACAACCTGTAGAAAATTCACAATTTTTAGATATTTTCAGATAATCAATTAAACGCTCACCAACACGTTTGCCACAAGGTTTATTTTGTACAGCTCCACCCCAAGTAGCAGTACAACTATCATTTTTAAACCAATTTTTTACAGGTCCGTAATTAATTACAGCTCTACCAAAGGCATCATTTAAATTGGAATATAATTTTTTTGTTTTAGCAACTATTTCTTGATCACCAGTTGAATTATTTAAGTTAGGAAGTGTTAATGTTGCAACAACTCCAATTATACCTATAACGACAAGAGTTTCAGCAAGAGTGAACGCGGATTGTGTGAACAGTTTTTTTGTCATTGATAAACAATCTCTTATTTTCGTGTGCATAACAGTGAACAATGAACTGTAAATAATATTTTTTTTTAGCATGTTATACTTCCTTTCTTTGTTTATTTATATTTTCGTCATACTGAGCGTTTGCGAAGTATCCAGTTATTTTTTCTGGATTCTTCGGCTAAAGCCTCAGAATGACGTGTATCTTGTCATTGCGAGCGAAGCGTGGCAATCCAGTCTTTTGGTTCATTGTTAACTATTAAAGCCTTTATTTATTGTCCTACTCGGACGGAGGAAACTTTTGGTGGCAAAAGTTTCACAAAAACCACAACCCGATTTTCTCTCATTAATTTTCACTAAATTCAA
>DJYG01000049.1 GCA_002450015.1 Cyanobacteria bacterium UBA6984
CTTTCGTACTTTTCGCGTGCCATTAGTGGTCTCCTTTTTTTCTACTTATTACTAAACTAACTTATTGTAATACTAAGCTATGCTAATATTTTATTATATCAAAAATAGTTGTCAATAAGTTTTTTTAACTTTTAAAGCATGCCCTAAAAAAATTGCCTGACAGGTTTGTCAGGCAATTTTTATTGTTTATATTTCTTTACTTTAAGTCTTTGTATGAACCTGTTCTCATATCTGAATAAGTGGTATGTAATAATTCATGTGATTTATGTGAACCAGGTTTTTCCAAATCGTCTTTGTAAATTCTTACAATATCAGGATTTTCGTGTGAACGTCTTAACTCTAAGTTTCTATCTTCCATATAAAGACCTTCTGCGCGTTCTTCCTTAATTTTAACATCATCGCAGCTTCTTGGTTGACCGCCGCCGTTTATACAACCGCCAGGGCAAGCCATTACTTCAAGTAATTGGAAATTTGCTGTTCCGTTTTTAATTTCTTGGATAGCTTTTTCTGCTTCTTTTAATGTTGAAACAACTCTAATAACAACTTTTGTTCCTTTGATATCCATTTCAACTGTTTTAGAGCGTGAATTTTTATCCACACCACGAAGTTCTTTAATGTCGTTGTTTGTAACATTTTCACCTGTGATATAGAAATAAGCTGTTCTTGCAGCAGCTTCAGCAACACCGCCTGATGCACCAAAGATTGTACCTGCACCTGTATATCCGCCAAATGGTGAATCTGCTTTTTCGTCTTCTAAAGCATTAAAATCAATACCTGCTTCTTTTATCATTCTTCCAAATTCTTGTGTTGTAAGAACGTAATCTGTTTCAAATTTATCATTGCGTCTTAATTGACCGCGTTTTGCTTCATATTTCTTAGCTGTACAAGGCATTATTGAAACAACCACGATATTATCCTTGTTGTAACCTTCTTGATATTTTGGTAACAATTCTTTTACAACAGGTGATAGCATACCTTGTGGTGATTTACATGATGACAAATGAGCCAACATATCTGGATGCTGAGTTTCCATATATCTTACCCATGCAGGACAGCAAGATGTAAACATAGGTAAAACACCGCCATTTTTAACTCTATCAACAAATTCTGTTGCTTCTTCTGTTATTGTTAAATCAGCAGAGAAGTTTGTATCAAAAATCATATCAAAACCGATTTTTCTCAATGCTGCATAAATTTTACCTATTGTATTTTCGCCCGGTTTTAATCCGAACATTTCACCTATTGCAACACGAACAGATGGTGCTATTTGAACTACAACTTTCTTTTCTTTGTTATTAATTTCTTCCCAAACAGCATCAACATCTGATTTAATTGTCAATGCGCCTGTTGGACAAACAGCTTGACATTGACCACAAAATACGCAGTCAACTTCTGCCAAACATCTTCCGTTCATTGGTTGAACAACAGTTTTTGAACCTCTGTTTGCAAATCCCAAAACTGAATGTCCTTGGAATTCACTACATGCTCTAACACAAGCACCACAAAGAATACATTTGTTAGGGTCGCGAACTAAAGATGGGTTTTTATCATCAATTTCCAACATTTCTTCTTTCGTTAATGTCGGATATTTAATTTTTCTTACACCATATTCTTCTGAATATTGTTGTAATTCGCATTTACCTGATTTTTCACAAGTTGTGCATTCTCTATCGTGATTTGTAAGTAACAATTCAAGAACTGTTTTTCTGATTTTTCTAACTCTTTGAGAATTAATACTTACTTTAACGCCTGCTTCCGGTGGCATTGTACAAGAAGAATTTACTACAACTCTACCGTTTGGATATTCAACTTCTACAACACACATACGGCAAGCACCGAATTGTGTTAAATCAGGACGGTAACAGAAAGTAGGTACATTCATGCCTGCTTTTCTGATAACTTCAAGCAAGTTTGGTTCATCTGTAAATTCTACCTCTTTGCCTTCAATAAATAATGTTTTTTTATCTTCTGACATTTTGTTATTCCTTTTTAATTATCTATGTACTACTAAAATTATATACTACTCTTTAACAATTGCTTTAAATGGACAATTTGATAAACATGCTTCACATTTAATACATTTTGATTGATCAATGTGATGAGGTTGTTTAACTGTACCTTCAATTGCACCAACAGGACAAGTTCTTGCACATTTTGTACAACCTTTACATTTATCTTCATCAATTTTAATTGTTTTAAGAGCAGTACATACACCTGCAGGACATTTTTTATCTACAATGTGAGCAAGATATTCGTCTTTAAAGTATTTCAAAGTTGATAATACAGGGTTAGGAGCTGTTTTACCTAAGCCGCATAAAGAACCGTCTTTAACTGTATTAGCTAAATCTTCCAATACTTCCAAGTCTTTTAATTCACCTTTTCCATGAACAATCTTTTCCAAGATTTTTAACATGTTCTTAGTGCCTTCACGACAAGGAACACATTTACCGCAGGATTCATTTTTAGTAAAATTCATGAAAAATCTTGCAACTTCTACCATGCAAGTATCTTCAGCCATTACAACAAGCCCGCCTGAACCTACCATAGCACCTGCTTTAGCCAAACTATCATAATCCATTGGCAAATCTAAGTGTTCTTCTGTCAAACAACCGCCTGAAGGTCCACCAATTTGTACAGCTTTGAATTTTTTGCCGCCTCTGATACCACCACCAATATCAAAAATAATTTCTCTTAATGTAGTACCCATTGGAACTTCAATAAGACCTGTATTATTTACTTCACCTGTTAGGGCGAATGTTTTTGTACCTTTTGCAGTTTCTGTACCCATTGATGCAAACCATTTTGCACCTTTTCTCATTATTACAGGTACGTTTGCCAATGTTTCTACGTTATTAATTAATGTAGGTCTGCCGAACAAACCTTTATTTGCAGGGAAAGGTGGTTTTGGTCTTGGCATACCACGTTCACCTTCAATAGATGCTATAAGGGCTGATTCTTCACCACAAACAAATGCTCCTGCACCTTCTTTAATATGTAATTCAAATGAGAATTCCGTTCCAAAAATATTTTTACCTAAGTAATGTCTTTCTTCTGCGTCTGCAATAGCTTTTCTTAAACGTTTAATTGCAAGAGGGTATTCTGCACGAACATAAATATAACCTTCGTCTGCACCAATTGCAAATGCTGCAATTGCCATACCTTCTAATAATTTGTGAGGGTCACCTTCCATAACACTTCTGTCCATAAATGCACCAGGATCACCTTCATCACCGTTACAAACTACATAAGATTTTCCACCTCTATTAGCTGCTGTAAATTTCCATTTCAAACCGGTAGGGAAACCTGCACCGCCTCTACCTTTTAATCCTGAATCCAAAATTTCTTGAATAACAGCATCAGGATTATTTTCTTTTAAGATATTTGCTAATGCTTCATAACCGTGAACAGCAATAGCTTCATCTAAAGATTCTGCATTTATTTTACCGCAATTTTCTAATGCTGTACGTGTTTGTTTTGCATAGAAATTAATATCATCATTCTTTTTAACATGTTGTTTAGTTGCAGGATCTGTATATAAAAGTCTTTCAACAGGTTCACCACCCAAAATGTGAGAATTAAATATTTCTTCAACATCATCAACTTTAACTTTTACGTATGTTGTGTGATATTCAGGTAAAATAACCAAAACACCTTGTTCACAGAAACCATGACAACCTGTTGGTATAACTGTCATTTTGTCATGAGAAGTTAATGTGTCAACGTTTGCACCTAATTCTCTGAACTTTTCCATTACTTTCATAGAGCCGTTTGCAACACAACCTGTACCACCGCAAACAAGAACTCTAAAACCTTGTTCTTTTATTTGTTCTTGAGCTCTTTCTTGCTCTTTTTTAATATCTATATTTAATTCCATTATTTATTTTCCTCCTGAAGAATAGTATCTATAACTACTTTGATTGCATCAGATGTCATTTGAGGATAAACTTTATCGTTTACCATAACAACGGGAGCTAAACCGCAAGCACCTAAACAGCTTACTGTTTCTAAAGAAAAAAGACCATCATCGGTAGTAAATTTACCGTCCTTCAGGTCTAATCTTGCTCTTATTGCATTCAATACAGGCATTGAACCTCTAACGTGACAAGCCGTACCATCACAGCATCTGATTTCATACTTACCTTTAGGATCTAATGAAAATTGAGCATAAAATGTTGCTACACCAAATACTGTTGCAGGTGATAAACCTTCCATTTTTGTTCCGATGTAAATCATTGCATCTTCAGGCAAGTATCGGTAAACTTCCTGAACTTTTTGTAAAATCGCAATCAAATTTGATTTTTTACCACCGCATTCGGTAATAATTTCATCAATTTTTGAAAAATCGACTTTTGTTTGACTTCCGGTCATTCTTCATCTCCTTTTTATACATGTAAATTTACTTTATAAAATAAATGTTCATTTTTTCACAATTAGATACGCTTTAATACAATTATTGCACAAATAAATTTTAAAGCAATAATAAATCTATATGCTTATTGACAAAAAAACTTTATTACAATATTATAATTATAGCTTTTAAAAACTTACGGCGACATGGCCAAGTGGTAAGGCAGAAGCCTGCAAAGCTTTTATCCCCCAGTTCGAATCTGGGTGTCGCCTTTTTAATAAAAACTCCCTAATTTAAAGGGAGTTTTTTATTGTTTGATATTCTTCAATAAATTGTTCTAAAATTTCTACCGAATCACCTACAAGCTCAATGCACGGACGTTTTTTATAATAAGTTTCTGTCCTTTCACTTGGTATAGGTGAAGTTGATGTTTCAATGCCACTTAGAAGTTCTCTGCAAATAATACTTCCGTTTTTATCTTTAAATCTTTTTGCAAGTTCTTGAACAATTTTGTATTGTTCAGCTTTATTATCAGAATTAGAAAATGCAAGTCCTGCTGCCATAAACATGCCACTCACCGTTCCGCAAACTTCTCTCATTCTGCCCATTCCGCCACCAAATGAAGACGAAATTTTCATTGCCGTTTCAAAGTCAAGACCTAATTCTTCGCAAAATACTCCCAACACTGATTGCGAACAATTACATCCTGATTTAAATAATTCTTTAGCTTTTTCAGATTTTTCACTCATAATAACACCTCTATTTACAAACACCTATTCCTTTTAAAATCCCTATCATTCCTTCTGCAGCAATATCATTAACTATTTTACCGTCTTCATCAAAATAGTAAAAGTTCATTACAGAAACAGATATTTTATTGCCTGTTGGCTTTGCACCTAAAAATTCTCCATCATGTGTACCTGTAAGTGTCCAACGAACTGCAACTTTATTTTCGTCTGCAACCATTTCTTCTAATTTCCACTGAACATCAGAAAAACCGCTACGCATGAAGTGAACAACTGATAAATAACCTTTTCCACCATATAAAGGTTCTAAAGATGCAGGTGTATAAAATGGAGCATTAGAAGATACAAGTTCTTCTGCTAAATTTTCATCAGCAGTGTTAATCATTATTTCAAATTTTTTCATTAAATCTTTGTTTCTTTGAATTTTATCCATAAATACCTTTATAAATACCTCTTTTTACTAATTATATATTAAAACTTTAAATCTTGTAAATATTTTATTAAGATATGGACAATGGTCATGGATATAGAATATAATTTGTTATAAAATTAATTTACTATCATAATCTTAATAAGTGTATTTTCAATTACAAATCATATAATAGGGAGGTTACGGTGAGCATAGAAATGCAAGAAAAATTAAACTTATCTGAGAATGCAATAAAAGTTTTAGAAAAAAGATACTTAAAAAGAGATAAGAATGGTGAATGCGTAGAAACACCTGCAACAATGTTTAGACGTGTTGCTGATTCTATTGCAAAAGCAGAATTGGAATATGGTAAAAGTGAATCTGATGCTAAAAAATTGGCTGACGAATTTTATGAAATGATTACAAACCGTTATTTTATGCCAAACTCACCTACATTAATGAATGCAGGTCGTGAATTAGGTCAATTATCAGCTTGCTTTGTACTTCCGGTAGAAGATTCATTAGAAGGCATTTTTGAAGCAATTAAAAATACAGCTTTAATTCATAAATCAGGTGGTGGTACAGGTTTTTCATTCTCTCGTTTAAGAGCAAAAAACAGTGTTGTTAAATCAACAATGGGTGTATCTTCAGGTCCTGTTTCATTTATGGAAGTATTTAATGCTGCAACAGAAGCTGTTAAGCAAGGTGGTACAAGACGTGGTGCTAATATGGGTATATTAAGAGTTGACCACCCTGATATTCTTGAATTTATTGATTGCAAAAATGATACTTCAAGATTAAACAACTTCAATATTTCAGTTGCATTAACCGATAAATTTATGGATGCAGTAAAAAACAATACAAATTATGATTTGATTAATCCTCATACTAACGAAGTTGTAGGACAATTAAATGCAAAAGAAGTTTTTGGAAAAATTGTTGATAATGCATGGAGAACAGGTGAACCTGGAATTATATTTATTGATAAAATGAATGCTGATAACCCTACTCCATTATTAGGTCAAATTGAATCAACAAATCCTTGCGGAGAAGTTCCATTATTACCATTTGAAGCTTGTAACTTGGGTTCTATTAACTTAGGACTTATGGTTGAAGATGGTAAAATCAATTGGAATAAATTAAAAGAAGTTACAAGACTTTCTATTAAATTTCTTGATGATGTTATTACAGTAAATAATTATCCGTTACCAAAAATTGCTGAAATGGTTCAAAATAACAGAAAAATCGGTCTTGGCGTAATGGGTTGGGCTGATATGCTTATGAAATTAGAAATTCCATACAATTCGGAAGAAGGTACAAAACTTGCAGCTCAAGTGATGGAATTTATTGATTATCATTCAAAAGTTGAGGCTATTGAATTAGCAAAATTAAGAGGAAGTTTCCATAATTTCAAAGGCAGTATTTACGATAATCAAAAATTCTTGCAAACAAAATATGCAGGTAAATCAGCAGGCATGATTACTGATGAAATGTGGGCAGAATTAGATAGTGAAATTGAAAAATACGGTATAAGAAATGCAACTACAACTTGTATTGCCCCAACAGGCACAATATCAATGATTGCAAGTGCTTCAGGCGGTATTGAACCATTATTCGGTCTTGTATTTATGAGAAACGTAATGGATGGAACAGAAATGCTTGAAGTTAACCCTATCTTTAAAGCATACGCAGAAAAACACGGTTTCTATACAGATGCAATTATGCGTCAAATATCAGAAGATGGTACGATTGCACATGTTGAGGGTATTGACGAAAAATCTAAAAATATTTTCGCAACAGCACATGATGTTTCACCTTATTGGCACGTAAAAATGCAAGCAGCATTCCAATTACATACAGATAATGCCGTTTCTAAAACAGTAAACTTTGTTGAAAGTGCTACAAGAAAAGATATTGAAGACACTTACGTTCTTGCTTATGAAAATAATTTGAAAGGTATTACTGTTTACAGAAATAACTGTCGTCAATTCCAACCAATGAACTTAACTAAAAAGAAAGAAGAACCAAAGGTTGAAGAACAAGCAAAAACAGAAGAATCCTCCGTTGAAGAATATAACCCAACAGGAGAAATTAAAACAGTAACTTGTCCTGAATGCGGTAATAAAATTCAAATGGCAGAAGGTTGTTTCATCTGCCCTAACTGCGGATATTCAGGTTGTGCGTAGCGGATTTTCGACTCTGCCGAATAAAACGATTAAGTATCGTTTTATGAGAGGTTGTGAAACGAACGTAAGTGAGCGAAACTCGTGAGAGCAAACAGCCGATTGTGAGTAGCAAAATTGCGATAGCAATTTAGACGAGCAAAAAGGCTGTGCGTACCCGAATAATCCAAGACAGCGAAAAATAATGATTACGGTAATTACGACAAGTTATAATTATGGCGAATATATTTCTCAAACGATAGAGTCTGTGCAAGCACAGACTCTTTCGGATTGGGAATTAATTATTGTTGATGACGCTTCAAGTGACAATTCTGTTGAAATTATAAAAAAATATTGTGATGATAAAAGAATAAAATTAATTTGTCACGATAAAAATAAAGGCTTAAAAGAATCTATTAAAACAGCTCTAAAATACGCAAATGGTGAATGGATTACATTTGTTGAAAGTGATGATAGTATTACTCCTGATGCACTTGAAAAACGTTTGCAAACAAAAGCTGACGTTGTTTTTAATTCTGTTAATTTAATTGGCGACAAAGATTGGATAAAGGAAGTTCAAAAACAAGTTGATAAAACAGAAAAAGAATTATCAAAAATTACTTTTCCTGCAAATATTTTTAAAAAATTTGATACAAAAAATCCTGTTTTCACTCTTTCAAGTGTAATGATTAAACGTGAATTATTAACAGAAGAACTTTTTAACACAAAAACAGATGCCCTCTTTGATTGGTGGTTGTATATAAATCTTGCTTATGAAAATAAATTTGATTATATTCCGGAAAAACTTACAAATTGGAGAATACATGATAATAGTTATATAAAAAAGCCTAAAAGAAAACGTTTTCAAATGATTAACGTAATTGCATATTGCCATGTCTTTAAGCAAAATTCATCCTTAAATTTATTATTTTTTATAATAATTTGCTTCATAAAAATGTGTTTTATAAGATTAAAAGTATATATTATTGTTTTTATAAGGCTTGTTAAATCAATTTTGGGAATAAAAAAACGAAAATCTCCGCTATTTTATTAGTCTGTTAAAAATGACAAGATACTTTTTAATAAAGCTCTTGTAATCATTCTTGATTTCATTTTTTTGTTTGGCAAATGATTAAATACAAATTCTTTAATTGAACGAGGACATACATGTTTTAAAGGTCTTTTTTGTGTATAAGAAAGGTTTTTTTCAATTAATTTTACTTGTTCGTCAATAAATAGTTCTTGCCAGCCTTCAACTGTTGTATGCAATATGTTATCAAGACGTAAAAGCGAACATTTTATAAACGGAAAATCTGTTTGTTCATATAATTTTCGCCATTTGTAAACTGTTGGATTATTATATTTATAAAATTCTTTTATTGCACAATCACTTACAAAACCTGCTTGTTCTAGTGTTGTAGTTAAACCTATTTCATATTTTTCAATTATCAAATTCTTATTTTCTTCTTCATGAATAGAATTTATAAATTGTTCAAATACTTTTGAATTAAAGACATTTTGTTTTAAAACAAAAAAGTAGCTTTGAACATGCGGTATATAACAATCTTTAGTTCTGTTTTTAACTATTTTAAAAGCATATTTATTTTTTGTCATACCCCAAAAATCACAATCTTTTTCTTTCATATATGAAAAAATTTTTTCTAAAGATTTAAAAGGTCCGTAACAACTGTCATTTGCAAATAATACTTCATTACAATCATCAAGAAGTTTTTTTTCTTTTGCATACAAAAAACCTCTTTTATATGAGCCAAAATCATATTCGTTATGTTTATGTGCAATTTTATAACAATTTAATTTATCTAATTCTTGTTGTGATAAATCGCAACAAGAAACAAAAATTATATCAGAACATACTTTTTTTAATTCATTAATATAAAACAGAACATAATCATCAATTATGTTCTGTTTATCATAATGTGCAAATATTGCAATTCTTTTCATTAAAAATCCGTTATAATAATATTTAACGCTAGTATTCAATACCTTGTCTTGCCATTACACCAATATCAAAGTAATGTTTAATCGGTTTCATTTCGGTAACAAGGTGAGCCAAAGCTTTCAATTCCGGATGAGCATAGCGACCTGTCAAAACAATTTCAAGATTTTCAGGTTTGTTTAATAATGCATCTTTAACTTCTGATACCTTAATCATATTCATTGCGATAGCAATATTAATTTCATCCAAAATAATTAATTGATATTCATTACTTTGAATAGCTTGTTTTGCGATTTCCCAACCTTTTTTAGCTTCTTTAAAATCTTCAAGACATACGTTATGAGAATAAACAACTCTATCCATACCGCATTGAACTATATCCAAATTTGGAAACATGTTTCCTGAAACAATTTCACCATAAGAAGTAGCGCTGTCACCTTTTGTAAATTGAATAATAAGAACTTTCCAACCATGACCCAAAGCTCTCATTGCCAATCCTAAAGATGCAGTAGTTTTACCCTTGCCATCTCCTGTATAGATTTGTATATAGCCGCGTTCTAACAACTTATGCCTCCAATTTCACTTTCAGTTAAAATTTTAATATTATTTTTAAAATTCATCATCAAATATATGACTGATAAATGATAGTTTTCCCAATCAAAAATATTTGTGGTTTTAACATTAGACGGAAACTAACCCCGCCTCCCAAGATTATGTATTTATAATATAACTCAAAACGATACTAAAAAATACTTATTTTTCGCATACATGACCATTTTTTTACATTAATTTTTGTAAAAAACCGTTTTTATAGAATTGGTCTTATTTATCAAATTTGTACACTTAATTTAAAATTTTTACATAATTTTTGTTAAAATATTGTAAAAAACTATTGCAATCATGTAGGCATGGGAATTTCGGGAGAATATTACTAAAAGTTAATAATATTGCGGTTTTTAACATTTCGCCGAAACACATGACAGACAACATTTTTGAAATATTTCAATAAAATTTTAATAAAAATTTTTATTAATTTTATTAAGAATTATTTATGATAAAATAAATTCATACGGAGAATAATATGACAAAAACTATATTAGTAACAGGCGGAGCAGGATTTATTGGTTCGCATTTGTGTGAAAAGTTGTTAAATGAAAATAACAACGTAATATGTCTTGATAATTTTTTTACAGGTTCAAGAAAAAACATTGAACATTTATTAGACAATAGAAATTTTGAATTAGTAAGACACGACATAACAGAGCCTATAAGACTTGAAGTTGACCAAATTTATAACCTTGCATGCCCTGCCAGTCCTGTTCATTATCAATATAATCCGATAAAAACGATTAAAACAAGCGTACTTGGCATAACAAATATGTTAGGACTTGCAAAACGAGTAAAGGCAAGAATTTTACAAGCTTCAACAAGCGAAGTTTATGGAGATCCGCTTGTTCATCCTCAGCAAGAAGAATATTGGGGAAATGTTAATACAATAGGGATAAGAAGCTGTTATGATGAAGGAAAGCGTGTTGCAGAAACATTGATGATGGATTATCATCGTCAAAATAATGTCGATATAAGAATTATAAGAATATTCAACACTTACGGACCAAAAATGGCTGAAAATGACGGCAGAGTTGTTTCTAATTTTATAGTTCAAGCTTTAAACGATGATGATATAACTATATACGGTGATGGTTCTCAAACTCGTTCTTTTTGCTATGTTGATGATTTAGTAAGAGGAATGGTTGCTTTAATGAACAAAGATAATTATTTTGAACCTGTTAACGTGGGAAATGATGGTGAATTTACAATAAAAGAACTGGCAGAACTTGTTATAGAACTTACAAATTCTAATTCAAAAATTGTTTATAAACCTCTGCCATCGGATGATCCTGTTAAAAGAAAACCTGATTTAACACGTGCAAGAAATATTTTAGGTTATGAACCAACTGTAAAATTACGTGATGGTTTACAAAAAACAATTGAATATTTTGCGGGAATTAAAAAATGCAAATAGAACTTCTTGCACCTGCAAAGAATAAAGAGTGTGCTATTTCTGCAATAAATTATGGTGCTGACGCTGTTTATATTGGTGCAAATTCTTTTGGTGCAAGACAAAATGCCACTAATAACCTTGAAGATATAAAAGAAATTGTTGATTATGCTCACAAATTTTATGTAAAAATATACTGTACAATTAATACAATTCTTGATGATAATGAAATTTTACAAGCCGCTAAACTTATTGAAGAATTATACAAAATAGACATTGACGGAATTATAATACAAGACATGGGGCTTTTGGAACTTGCTATTCAAAATAAATTACCACCTGTCCCATTATTTGCAAGCACTCAGTGTGATAATAAAAATCCTGAAAAGATTAATTTTTTTGATAAAATTGGTATTCAACGTGTAATTCTTGCAAGAGAATTGTCTATAAAAGAAATTAATGAAATTCATAAAAATACCAAAACAGAATTGGAAACCTTTATACATGGTGCATTGTGCGTGAGTTACAGCGGACAATGTTATTTGAGCCAATATATTGGCGGACGTTCAGCCAATAGAGGAGAATGCGCTCAACCTTGCAGAAAAAAATATTCTTTAATTGATGAAAATGGAAATATTATTGCTGAAAATAAATATTTATTATCATTAAAAGATTTTAATGCCTCAAACAAAATTGAAGAGTTAATAAAAGCAGGAATTTCATCATTTAAAATAGAAGGCAGATTAAAAGATGAAAATTATATAAAAAATGTTGTTGCTTTTTACAGAAAAATGTTAGACAAAATTTGTAAAAAATCATCTTCAGGTAAAATATTTTTAGATTTTGAACCGGACGTAAATAAGTCTTTTAATCGTGGTTTTACAGATTATTTTTTAGAAAAAAGAGGAAAAATTTATAATTTTGATACACCAAAATCTATTGGTGAAAAAATTGGAAAAATTGAATTTGTAGGAAAAAACTATTTTGTAATCAAAAATCATAATTTACATGCCCAAGATGGCTTATATTTTAACGAAAAAGGGTGTCTTGTAAATAAAGTCGAAGGTAATAAAATTTATCCGAATAAAATGGATAATATAAAAATCGGTTTAACTGTTTATAGAAATCAAGATATTGACTTTGAAAAAAAATTAAAAAATTCAAAAACAAAACGTCAAATTAAAACTAATATCCAAGTTTTTGAAAACAAAATAACAGCTTTTGATGAAGACAAAAATTTTGCTGAAATTAAAATTAATTTTACGGAATTTGCAAAAAATCAAAATAAAATGGCTGAAACATATAAAAAGCAATTAAGCAAAACAGGTGAAAATGATTTCTACTGCGAAGATATAGAAATAAAGACAAAAAACTTACCATTTTTGCCTGTTTCAAAACTCAATAAACTTCGTAATAATCTTTTTGAAAATTTAATGCAAGAACGATTAAAAAATTACAAAAAACAAGTTCAAAAACCATTAAAATATGCCGAATTTCCTATAACAAAAGCAGATTTCAGAGCAAATGTTCATAACAAATATGCAAAAGAATTTTATGAAAAATGCAATTGCAAAATTTTAGAAAATTCAATAGAAAGCGGAACTTCAGCGAAAGAAAAACCTCTTATGACTACAAAACATTGCCTTAAATATGCTTTTAACTTATGTAAAAAGCCTGTTAATTTATATTTGATTGATGAAAAAAAACAAAAATATAAATTAAAGTTTGATTGTCAAAATTGCCAAATGCAAATTTTTACTGATTAATTACAGGTTTTGCAATTGATGTAGAATACAATTTTACATTGTATTTTGGATATTTATACGCATATACATCAACATTTATACTACCTGATTTACGATTTTTATACAATTCTGACGCACTTATAACTATCGGAGGCGAAACTTCACCTTTTTTAAAGATTTTAATATCATCATAAATCTTTTGTTTATATTTTTGTATAATATTATCATTATCTTTGAAAATAGCGTAAATTGTAAGATTATCAATATCCAAATCTGAATTATTTTGAAGTGTAAATTGCAATGTTACTATAAATTCTTGTGCAGCAAGGTCAGCTTTTATATCTTGCTTTATAACATCAATAAATAAATCATTACTATTTAACAGATTGTTTTTTACAAATTTTCTGTATTGTAAAGCTTTTTTTCTGTATAATTCGCCATCTGTATAATTTTTATTTTGAATTTCAATATCTGCCAATTTATTTGTTAAATCATAATATGCATCCGAATTTATTATTTGAGGCTCTTTTTTATTTACAAAAGAAAGCAATTCATAAGCCTTTTTAGGATTATTATCTATATATAAAAGTCCTAATTTATAATTTAAAATAATATTTTTTGGTCTTAATTCATAAGCATTTTCTAATGCCATAATCGCTTCATCAATTTTACCTTTTTCAACATATTTATCCGCCAATGATATATGTATGTTTGCAAATCTGTCAGTAGTTTGTTTAACAAGTTTTTCATCAATAGCTTTGTAATATAACAAAGCTTTTTCGTATTTCATCAAAGAGAGAGCGTAATATCCTTGTTTATTGTATGTTTCACCTATTAATGAATATATATCACCTTTAAAACGCAATAATCTTTTGTTATACTTATCTCCAATGTTATCCATCAAAGACTGTGCATCTTTTAGTTTACCGGTTTTTACATAAAGCTTAGCCAATTGATAACTTGGGGTATAATCAAAAGCCGCAGCTTTTTCTATTGAATTTTTAAACTCTTTTTCTGCGTTTACATAATCCTTTTTATAACTGTATAAAATTCCAAGACGCATATTTACAGCATAATTTTTTGGAAACTTCAATGCAAAATCTTTATTTTTATCAATCAAAAAATCAACTAAATATGCCTCAAATGCTGAATCAATATTTTCTTTTTTGGAATTCACATCCTGATTAAAAATACTGTGAATCATATAAAAAATATTTAAAACCCCAAATGTTAACACAATAAAAAGTGTTATTAAAAAGGTTTTTATATAATCAGGTTTGTTATCTACTTTTTCGTATAAACTCTTTTTATTACTCATCCGCTTCTCTTATTGAAATAGTTTTTATACCATTAATTTTTTCAATTTCTTTGTATAAGAATTGAACAGGATTATTATCTTTTACATTAACTACTGCAACAATTTTTGCCTCATGTTCAGCGTCAGAATCAACATTTTTAATCTCATTCAAATTAGGAAATTCTTTTAAAATATAATTTTGTATATCATAAACATTACATTTTTCACATTTTAACGAAAGTCTTAATCTTTTATTTTTAATTTTTCTTTTTGAAAGGATATTGTTTTCAATCCATTTAATACAAATTAAAACAAGTACACTCAAAACGGTTGATATAATTGCAATTTCATATTTTCCTGCACCGCATGCCATACCAATACCGGCTGCAATCCATAAAGTCGCAGCTGTTGTTAAACCGTGAACAGAAGAACCGTTCTTCATAACAGTACCTGCACCAATAAAACCTATACCTGTAACTATTTGTGCAGCTAAACGAGCTGTATCTCTAACACCTGTTGCTTGATCAATAATAACATTATCACCGGTTGCAAATGTAGGAAATCCGTAAATTGAAAGCAATGTAAACACACAAGAACCCAAACACACAAATATGTGGGTTCTCAAACCGGCTTGTTTATTTGTTAATTCTCTTTCCAGACCTAATGCAAAGCCTAAAATTACGGCTGAAACTAAACTTAATGTATAATGAAGCATTTTTTACCTATCTTATTCTACTTTTTGGATCTAATATATCTCTTATTGTATCACCTATAAGATTAAATGATAATACTGCAATAAAAATTAAAAATCCAGGTGTTAAAAGCCACGGTCTATATAAAATATTTATGTATTCTTGAGCTTCTTTCAGCATATTACCCCAGCTTGCATCAGGCTGTTGAATACCTAATCCCAAAAAACTTAAACCACTTTCGGATAAAATATATCCCGGAACGGATAAAGTCATTGCAACAATTACATAACTTGCTGTTTGAGGTAATACTTCTTTTATAATAATTCTTAAATCGGAAGCTCCTGCCATCTTAGCTGATTTTACAAAATCCTGATTTTTTATTGATAACACCATGCCTCTTACAACTCTCGCAAAACCAGCCCAACCAATTAGGGCTAATATTACTACAATTAAAGTTAACCTTTGCGTACTTGTCATGTTAGATGGTAATATAGCGGCAAGAATGATTAAAAGATAGAAACTCGGAATAGACATAACTGCCTCTGCAAACCGCATCATAATCATATCTGTAACACCACCAAAATATCCTGAAATTCCACCATATAACAAACCTATAGGAAATAAAACAAACAAGGCAAGAAAACCTATTGTCATAGATATTCTACCGCCAAACAACAATCTGGAAAATACATCACGACCGTTAATATCACCGCCTAAAAGATATAATCGTCCGCTATTTTCAACAGTTATTAAATGTCTATCCATTGGAATAAATCCTAAATATAAGTATTCTTCACCTCTGGATAAGAATTTAATATAATATTTTTTACTTCTGTCAAGTTTAAATACCGTTTGCATTAAATCTGCATCATAGGTTCTTTTATAATTGTATGTATATGGACGGGAAAATTTGCCGTTTTCATCTATTAAAAATATTGGTGATGGAGGCACATAAGACAATTCTCTATCCGTATAATTCATTGAATAAGGAGCAATAAATTCGGCAAAAAACAGGCAAAAGTATATAAAACACAAAACTAACAGTGCAATTACAGCAAATTTATCTTTAAATATACCATTTAAAATATCTTTAATCATGCCTGTAACCTCACGCTTTTGCCCTTATTCTTGGGTCTGTAAGTATAAGAAGAATATCTGCAATCAAGTTGCCTAAAACAAGCATAATTGCTCCAATCATCAATGATGCCATAACAAGATTAATATCTGATTTTAAAACAGCTTCAAGGATTAATCTGCCAAGACCTGGATATTGAAAAACAAATTCTGTTAAAGCAGCCCCTGATAACAAACTCGAAAATTCAAATCCTAAAAGCGTAATCATAGGATTTACAGCATTCCGTAAGGCATGTTTAAAAATTACTTTATTTTCGCTTAATCCCTTTGCTCTTGCAAATTTTACATAATCACTATCCAAAACATCTAATAAATTAGCTCTCATTTGTCTTTGCAAACCTGCAAGCGAAAGTGTAAATAAAACAGTTACAGGCAAAAATAAATGATGCGCTATATCAAAAAATTTTTGAATAAAATTCATTTCATCATAATTATATGACGTCAAACCACCAACCGGAAACCAACCTGATTTAACGGCAAAAATTAACATTAAAATAGCAAAGAAAAATGACGGAATTGCCATACCAATACTTGTAATTACAGTAAGAAATCTATCAAAAGGGGTTTTCCATTTAACCGCAGCAAGTACACCAAGAGGAACACCAACTGACCAAGTGAGAAAAATAACTACAATTGTCAATAGCAGTGTATTTGGAATACGTTCGGCGAGTTTAACAGAAACTTTTTCCCCTGTTGTTGTTACGCCTAAATCACCTTTTATAAAGCTTTTTGCCCATAATAAATATTGAATTGGCAAAGGTTTATCAAGTCCCATCCGTTGTTGTTCCAACTTCAAAGTTTCTTTTGATATTGAAGGATTTAGTTTCAATTCTGCCAATGGATCAACAGGGCTTAACCTTATTATAAAAAAACTTATCATTGATACCAAAATCAATAATGGTATTGTTTGTAATACTCTCTTTGATATATAAAACAATATTTGCATTAATTGTTATCCTCATATATTTCTTCAATGTTGTATGTTATACCTGAAAGTTGCGACGGATAAATATTTTTAAATTTTTTTCTTAATGCCACAATTCTAATCGGTGAATATAAGTATATTATCGGTTTTTCATCATAAATTATTTTTTGATATTCATCATACAACTTTTTTCTTTCTGAAAAATTTGTTTTTAGTGCGGCTGAATCAAATATTTCATCAAGTTTTTTTTCAAATGGAAGCCTGTTATCTATTTTAGAAATTTCAGTTCTTTGATTAAATAAATGCAAAGAACCGTCAGAATGCCAAACATTTTTTCCGTCATGCGGTTCAAGAGGAGAACCTGTAAGCCCCATTATTATCATATCCCAATCAAATGTTGTTGTCATTTTGTTTACAAGAGTATTGAATTCAATTGGTTTATAGTTAACACGCATTCCTAAGTCTTCTAAATCCTGCTTAACCATTACACCTATGGCTTCTCTTTCTGTATTACCTGCATTTGTATATAAATCAAATTCTACTCTTTCTCCAAATTTATCATACAAATTTTTATTGGAATTCAATCTAAAACCACTTTTTTGTAATAATTCTTTTGATTTTAATAAATTCCTTTCGTGTCCTTTTATATTTTTATTAAGAAAAATAGAATTTAAACTTTCGGCTGTAAATAATGGTTTTGCAAGTCCATTTGCAATATTTTGAACCATATTTTTTCTATCTAGAGCATAATCAATTGCTGTTCTGAAATTTTTATCTCTAAACCAAAATTGTTTTTCAGGGTTAACATAATATTCGCCATCAGAGTTTTTACGAGTATTTAAATTTATTGCAAGAAACATTGTACCGGTATCAGGTCCAAGATTATATATTTTGTAATCAGAATTTGCTTCTTTTAATTTATACGGCGCAACATTTGAACCTCTCAAAGATATTACATCTATTTCGTGTCCTTCAAATTTTAATATTTCATTATTCAAATCGCCGACAATCAAATAAACTAATTTATTTAAATAAGGTAATTGTTTATTTTCAGTATTTATAATGTAATAATTTGGATTTCGTTCGAAAACTACTCTTTGTGCGGCTTTATACTCTTTCAACCTAAAAGCACCGCTTGTTACAAATTTTTCAGGCGGAGTATTTGTTGAATAAAACATATCAAAAGCTTTTGCACCTTGTTTTGTAATTGGTTCAAATATGTGTTTTGGAGCAATTTGAGATGCCATTAATCTTAAAAATGGTGAAAACGGTTTTATAATTGAAAATTTAACCGTATAATCATCTATTTTTTCAACTTTTGGTAATTTTCCGTCAATCATAACTGCATCACGTGTAGATGTATTTCCGAGTCCTGCAAGAATAATTTCATTCCAGGTAAATACGACATCATCTGCTGTTATTGGTTTACCATCAGACCATTTAATACCATGCCTTAAATTAACAATATATGTTTTACCGTCCTTTGTTTTGTATGATTTCGCGAGTTTTGGAACAATTTGACCATCTTTTGGAGATGTTGTAAAAAGACTATCAAACATTAATCCTGACATTGAAGATGATGTGGCATCTTTTGAAGTAAATGGATTAAATGTTTTTGGTCCTTCACCAATTGTACTTTCTATTAATTCTCCGCCAAACTTTCCTATTGATGCTTGCGATTGAAGGTAATCCACTCCGTTTAGTGTTACATTTTTTTGTTCGGATGGAAATGTAAAATTAGTTTCACTTCTTACAACATTTTGTTTAATTTTTTCTTCTTCAGGTACATCTCGTTTTATACATGCTTTTAGAAAAAATATCAAAAAGATTATTATAAAAATAATATAAATTTTTTGTTTCATGATATTACGTTAACACAAAATTATTTATTTTTTATAACCCGCTTTGCGGATTTTTATTAATTAATATTTAGTATATGCGTAAGCATTAAATTTCATCGAACCATATATAAATTTTAAAACATTATTTCCGACATCTTCAACTTTTATAAAATTAATTTCTTCTTGATTAAAATCATCATTTGTTTCTATTGCAGGAATTTTTCCGACAACATTGTATGCTTGGCAAAGATTTAAATAAACTTTTCCATTAACTTTTGTACCTACAACTTTATAGTGACCGACAGGTATCTCAACTTCGCCAACTTTTAAAGGAATTGTAAGATTAAGTAGTGGATATTGTTCATCAAATTTGCTAAGAAAATCACTTTCGCTGCCTCCGCTGCCTTTCATCAACATTTGTCCTGCTTTTTTTTCTGCTCTTATTTTTTTAGCATTTTTTCTTTTTTCAAGCTCTTTTACAATTGCTTCATATTCAGAATTTTTAATTATTTTCTGTCCATCCCATGCGTTTTCCATTTCAGAAAGCGTACTCCAATCCTTTCCGCTGCTAATTTCATCCGCAAATACTGCCGATGAAAAAATCATCAATATAGATAATAGACAAGTTAATTTATTTCGCATATACTTACACTATAATAATTTTTTAGGAAAAGTAAACATTTTCAAAAAAAATTACATCAAGGATAGGATTGGAAAATAAAAAGGATTTTCATGTCATTTAGCGCTATTGTATTTTTTGTAGTTGTATTCATTTTGGTAATATATCTGGCATACCTGATTATCACAACAGAATCAGGTTCTAAAAAAAAGCAGCTTCAAATATCTAAAAAAGATATTCTTGAACAAGCTGAATTACTTTTGAAACACAAAAAGTACAAACTGGTTGAAAAGCTTGCAAAAAAGTATCTTGAAACCAATCCTGAACATTACAAATTACGTGCAGTTTTAGCTAAAGCTTTGTATTATGATGATAATATTTACGAAGCTATAAAATCTTGTATAGTTGTTTTAAATAAAGAAGAAGATAATTATGAAATAAAAATTCTTCTTGCAAGATGTTACAAAAAAATAAATCAAACATCTAAAGCAATTAATGAACTTCAAGAAGTTATTGAAAAAAATAGTGATAATATGACAGCACTTAAAGAACTTAGCGAATTGTATATAGAAACAAATCAAAAAGTTCCAGCAATTAAAACATTAAAACAGCTTGAAAATTTAACAGAAAACAATCTTGAACTTACAGAAATTAAAACAAAAATTGCTGATTTGAATATCGAATTAGAAAATTATCCGGAAGCTTTTGATGAACTAAACGGAATTTTAGAAATTTATCCGGAAGATACTGAAACGCATAAAAAACTTATTGAACTATATATAAAAGTTCAAAATAACGAACGTGCCATTGCTGATTGTGAAGAACTTCTTGCAGTAAATGAAAATAACAGTCTTAGTTTATGGCTTTTAAATAATTTAATAAACTTATGTTATTTGCAAAAAGATATTGAAAAAACAATGGAATATGCAAAAAAATTATTAGAACATCCATTTGCAGATAAAGTTAAAACAAAAACATATATAGCTAAAATATTAATTGCAAGCGGAAAGGAAGACGAAGGGCTTGCAATGCTAAATGAACTTGCAGAAAATAATAAAGAAAATATTGAAATAAAACGTTTAATGATTGAAACGTATGAAGATAAGAATGATTATGTTCCTGCAATTGAATTATTTAAAGAAATATTAGATTTAGTAAGTCCTCTTGATGTAAAAGGTATTCATACTGAAATGAGTAATCTTTTTGTTAAATGGGCAAAATATCTGTTTGAAAATCAAGAAATTAATGAATGTTTTAAAATATTTTCACTAGCAAGTCAATATGACAATGAAAACCCTGAAATATACTACGAACTTGGTCAAGTAAATTCTTTTATAAAAAATTATAATGAAGCAATATTACAATATAAAAAAGCAATAACTCTTAATGCAAATGTAGCAAAATATTATATTGCAATTGCTGATGCATACGAAAATATAGGTAATACTTTTGAACAAAAAACATCTTTAATAACTGCATCAAATGTTGATGAAAACAATACAGATGTATTATATAAACTTGCTTTGTTATACAATTCACAACACGACCAAGCAAATGAAATAAAAGTTTTAGAAAAGATAGTTGAATTAGAACCAAATCATATTGATGCAAAATACATGCTTGCATTAATTTTAGAAAGTCAGAGCAATAGAGAAGAAGCGCTCAACTTATACAAAGAAATTGAGCGCATTAATCCTGAATATAAAAATGTACAAGAAAATATTAGAATGCTTTCTAAAGAGGATGAATCTCAGGAGCTTTAATATGTTCTAAAATAGCTCCACCTATTGATTCATTAGGGTCAAACGGTGCATCTTTTTGTGGAACAAGAATGTTGGTAACCAACATTTTCATTAAAGGTCCAAATGCATCAGGAACTAATATTCTTCTATATACACCTGATAGCATTGATTGTACATTTGGAGAACGGTCTTCATTGAATTTTGAGAATGTACCGTAATACATTTTATCCATTCCTTTTGTACCGGCTGCTATCATTTGATTTGCAATAAACAATCCTTCTGTTTTTTCTTCTTCTGTTTTTGCCTCATTTAGCATTTTTGTTAAAGTAGGAATTGCTTTTTCTTTAGCATTTACAAATAAATCAACTTTATTTTGGTCAAATTGACAATATGGTTTTTCTTTTGTTGCCAAAATTGGTTTTTTAAATTCTACATCTTTTGGTAATTCAAAAGGCTTTTCTTCTTTTACAAATTCGTCTTTTGTTGGTTGATTTAATCCGTTCCCAATTTTTTCAACAGCCGTAATAGGAGTTTTTTGAACTTCTTGTACGTTGTTTTTAAACATAATTCGTTTAATTGGATTTGTAATTGCTTGAATTTTCATTTTTCTTTCCTTTTCCTTATATTATTTACTATTATTTTTCTTACTTTGTTTTACTGCATCTCTTAAATATTCAATAACAGCACCGCCAACTTCTTCATTTGGGTCAAAGTTTGATTTTGGCGGATTTATAAAATTATTACACATCATTTTAACCAAAGGTCCAAATGCATCAGGATTAAGTGTTTTTCTGTAAACACCTGATAAAAATGTTTGAACATTAGCAGAACGAGAATCATTAAATCTTGAAAAAGCTTTGTAATATAAATCACCAATGCCTTTTGTGCCGCCATCAATCATTCTATCCGCTATATACAGACCCTCAACTATTTCTTCTTCTGTTTTTGCATTTTGAAGCATATTTGTAAGTTTTGGTAATGCTCTTTCTTTATTTTTTACAAAAACATCCACTTTATTTTGGTCAAAAATACAGTAAGGTCTATTTTTAATAGGCATTTCGGCTTTTTTATAACCCATGCTATCTATTAAAAATAATTTTGCTATTGGACTTGTAATTTTATCTACTTGCATTAACTGCCCTTATCCTTATTCTTTTCGACCTGTTCTTTTTTATGATTATCATAAGATTGAGTTGTTTTTGTTATCTTATTATATAAATCATTGATAAATGTCTTAATTTCAAATGTTCTTTTTTCTTCTTCTATTTCTTTTTCTTCATCAGTTGCATGGTTGCTTTCATCAACTTGGAAGAGTAATTGGACTTTCTTTTTGAAATTTGAGAGTGCTTCTGAAATTTTCTTTTCTACTGAATTTTTCATCTCTCCAAACATTGCATTTAATTTATCTTGAATATCAAAAATTTTCTGTCGAATATTTTCCATTGCCTTCATAATATTAACAGGAACATCTTTTAATGCATTTAGCATAGGTGCGGCAATCTTATTCAAAACAAATGTAACCGGTTTTGCCACAGAAGAAGGCAAATTATTCGCAATTACAGCTGCTAATTGTGCTATTTTTTGAGAAACATTCATCATTGTTGTTTCAAATTTCGCGATTTGCAAAAGTCTATTTTCCTGAGCTTGAGCATTTAACTGCTTTTGCAACTTTGCAGCTCTCATCATTGCACCAATAGCAGCACACTCATTCCAGCTCATTTCACCCGGTTTTGCTGAAAAATCCGCCTTTTTTTGTGATGCTCCACCCATACCGCCTGAACATATAGGACATGCTCCATGGGGTAATCCATGAGGACAAGTTCCGCTATTTACTGTATTTGCTGATTGTACACCTGCGACAGGCATATTTTACACGTATCCTTTTCACTTCTTAGATGCTTCTAACACTTATCATTGGGGTTCGGGTAATTATTCTATTTAATAATTAAGCCTTAACTTTGTATCCGAAGTTTGGCGATAAGTTACATGAAAGACCTTCCAATCTTTCCGGAGTGTTCCGACTTTTACGGCTGCGGCACAGTTGAAGATATTCACTTCATTTCCTCTGACACAATGCTATAATAAACTTTTTTTATCGTCAATGCATGTATTAAGAATTTTTAATATACTTTAAATTTTAAATTTACTGTTATAAAATGGAGATATGGAAGATTTGTATCAACATGTGCCTCCTACCAAATTACGTAATCAAAACGAAAAATTTGCACCGGCTAAAACTTCTGCTTTTTGGCTTTGGGTAGCTGATAGATTTTTTTACGGAATGTTAGAAAACAGATTTTTCGCTTTACGTTATAAGGGAGCGGATAAAGTTTTTAATAGAGATGAATCTGTGCCAACAATACTTTTTGCACCACATTCAAATTGGTGGGATGGTATTGTAGGTTATAATATTTGTAACAGAATTTTTAAAAAACAAATTCGTATAATGGTTGAAGAATTAAATCGCTTCCCTCTTTTAAGGAGAGCTGGAGCTTATTCTGTTAACAAAAAATCTCCACAGGCTTCTATGGCAGCATTAAAATTTTCTGTTGAAACAATTGGAGATTTAAACAATTTCTTATATATATTTCCACAGGGAATTATTATGCCTCCAAATTATAGACCTATAATATTCCAAACAGGTCTTGCTTATATTGCACAAAATGCTGTTAAAAAATACGGCAAAGTAAATCTTGTACCTGTTGCAGTAAATTATATGTTTTTACGTGCTGACAGACCGGAAGTTCTTGTAGAATTTCACGAACCAATTGTCCTTGAAGATTCAAAAGTTGACAGAAAAGAATATACAGAATATCTTGCTTCTGTTTTAACGCAATCTTGCGATAGTCAATTTAAAGAACTTGCTGAAGGTAATTTAGAAGAATACGAAACACTATTTCAACAACCTCTAAAATGGTATCGCAAAATTGAGCAAAGATTAAAGAAAATTGAAATAAAAGGCTCAGGGGTATAATTACACTATGAAAATAGGTATTATCGGTTTAGGGTTAATTGGAGGTTCAATATACAAGGCTTTAAATGAATTTCATGAAGTTGTCGGTATTTCTAATTCGCAAAAAGGTTTAAAAAATAATATTACAGATGATATGTCTTTATTAAAAGATTGTGATATTATTTTTGTAGCAACTCACATGAACAAAACTATTTCCGTTTTAGATAAATTAAACGACATTCTTGATGAAGATACAGTTGTTGCAGATGTTTGTTCATTAAAAGAATTTCTTGCAGATAAAACTTATAAATTTAATTTTGTACCAACACACCCAATGGCAGGTACAGAAAAAACAGGATTTGAAAACTCATTTAAAGAACTTTTTAACGGTGCAAAATGGGTAGTATGTAAAAAACCTTGTCCGGAAAACCTAATAAAGATTATTCAACAAATGGGAGCGGAAATAATTTATGCATCGCCCAAAGAACACGATGAAGCCGCAGCAATTATTTCACACATGCCAATGGTAATTGCACAAGCGCTCTTTAAATCTGCTGAAAACAATGAATTAGCATTAAAATTGGCATCAAGCGGATTTAGAGATATGACTCGTCTTGCAATTTCAAGTGAAGAAATGGCTGAAGATATGGTCAATATGAATTATAAAAATATTCAAAATGCTCTTTTAAATTTATATTCTTCTGTTGGTGATTTAATTAAAAACAACTATAAAAACGAAGTTTGTGATATAAAACAAAAACGACTTCAAATGTATAAAGACGGAAAAAATATTTTATAATAATATGATCAAATTGTACGGCGGCTTGGTAAACCAAGCCGCCGTACAATTTTTACTAAAATTTAAAAATTATTTATTTAATTTACTTTCTAAAACAGCAATTGTTTTAGGAAAATTTTGTTGCAAATATTGAGAGCGTATTGCTAGTGGCTCGTATGATTTACCTTCTGAAAGAATTGCATTTGTTTCGGCAATAGTTTCTTGTAAACCTCCTGTTTCACCGTTATAATGATTTAGAGTATTCATAAAATAATCAATATGTTCTCTTTGTGCATCCGGATATTTTTTAAAGAAATTTGCTTTTTCTTCTTCAAATACTTTATTCACGTCCTTATCTGCCGTAATTGACTTATAGAATGTGTTTTCGTATGCATCATTACTATTTCCGTCAACATCTTTCATATCAACGGCATGACCTAATTCATGAAGCAATAAAAATGGATTATCGCCTGTACTTATAGCTCTGCTACCACCGTTATAAAATGCATCTAAAGGATCGGGAATACTTTCTAACGTATCAACATTTTCTCTCATTTTAATTAATTCTTCACCAGGAAAATGTTTTAATGTATCCAAAAGTATCTTTTTATTGCCAATAAAATCTTTATCTGCATTAAAAACAGCTTTTTGATTTTTATTATTTAAATTTTGCACAGATATAGAATTTTCGGTAACATTTATTTCGTATTTATCGTTATTTCTGGATGAAATAAATTTATTTTCACTAATTATTTCAAAAGTTTGGCTTTTGTTCATAAGAACATTGCCATTTTTATCAGTAATTTTGTAATCAACGATTCTGTTACCTTGAGGATCATTCTCATACAAATATTGCGTACGAGTGCCATCAGGTGATTTCATATCTTTTTTTACGCTTGTAATACCCGTTTTTTTATCAACTGTACCTGATGAAACAATTTTTTCTGTACCGTCAGGCTTTTTGTAAACAATGTCATAAACACCATTTACATCTGATTTTGAAACATATTCATAATGTTTAACTTTATTATTAAAATCTTTTATAACTCTAACTTCATTTTCAAAAACAGGGCGTCCAACTGCTGAATCTTCACGGTAGCGAACTTTTGAAACAGTATTGTTTCTGCAATCTGTTGTTTTTTTAATTATGTAGTTTTTACCATTTTTTGCAGATACGTAAGATGTTGTTTCTTCAATAGCATCTCTATTTAAATTTTTATTCAATAATTCTTTTTTTGATGTGTTTTCTGTTGTTTGAGCAGTAATAACGTAAGAATCTTTTTCGTACTTATTGCAGGTAAATTCAATTGATTGTAGATTACCACCAATTAAATTTTCCATTTCAATAACTTTATCTGCAATCTTTGCTGTTTCAGGGATTTTAGGTGTTTGTGCCAACAAAACAATATTTTTTACAGATAAAGATGTACCTGTTAATGGTTTTGCATTTTGTAATTGCTCAAATGAAAGACTATCATTGAAATTCATCATTTCTTTACCGGAATATTTTGAATTTCCGTTTTTATTTTTAAGTTCTGAAATTTCTGCAAGAGTATTCAAATGTTCTAAAGGTTTTGCAGCCATTAAATAAACAAAATCGGCTTTCATTTCAGGATTTTTTGCAAGTGATTGTATAGAATTCCATTTTTTAGGTTCTTCTTGCAAATAGTATTCTAAAGTAGCCAATTGACCACGGTGAAATTTTTCTTTTCCGTTTTTATCTTTAATTTTTGATAATGTCTTTATAGAGTCGTCAAGATTAAATTCTTTATTTGACGGTGTAAATGTATCTTGTTTAATAGGCACAGTAGAATAATCTTGAGCAGATGTTTGTGCTTTTGGAGTTTTTTTGGGTTTTTTCCCAAATGATATTTGATTTGCTAAAATTGGTTGAACGTTCATTAAAAATCCCTACACAGAAAATAAAGACTCTGAAAAAAATTATTGCTATACAAATTAAAAATTGATACAAACAGCAACAATTTATTTTCATAAAAGCATAGAAACATTAATATATTATTGTAAGCTACTTAAAAACAAGTTTTTTCACGTTTTTATTTTAAAAAAGTCAGTAAAATCAATACTTTTACATGTCACAGTACACCCTATTTAGTGAGGGTTTGTTTTTTTGATTGTAAAATATTTAGTATAGGACTCTTGTTGTCGAAAAAAAACGATTAAGTATCGTTTTTTGAGAGGTGAAATAAGGAAATTTTTTTTTGCTTTTATGGGCAAAAAAAAACCGCTCAAGGCGGTTGAAAATTT
>DJYG01000005.1 GCA_002450015.1 Cyanobacteria bacterium UBA6984
GGTTTTGCTCCTTGTTTTGCCATTGCTGAAGCATAAGCAACTGCATGTTCTTCTGCAATACCAACATCTGTGTAGTTTTTACCCAACATATCTCTGAATGATTTATCAAAACCAAATACACCCGGAGTTGCAGCATTGATTACACAAGTTGTTTTGTCTTCTTTAACTTTATTTAATAAAAATTCCTTTGTAATTGATGTGTAACTTTCAGTTTGTTTTTGTTGTTCATTATTATCGTCTTTTTTATCTAAAGTTCTGGGTATAATCCAGTGGAAAGCTTCTTTATTTTGTTCCGCAATTTTCAATCCGTGACCTTTTAATGTATGAATGTGAACAATAGTCGGTTTATTGGTATCTTTTACTTTTTTGAAAGCTTCTACTAAATCTGAAATATTATTTCCATTTTCAACATAGCAGTATTCAAATCCAAGAGATTTAAAGAAGTTACATTCTGCATTGCCGTTAGTTTTTCTTAATTCTGACAAATTACCGTATAATCCGCCATGGTTTTCTGCAATAGACATTTCATTATCATTTACGATAATAATGATGTTACTACCTAGTGCGGCTGCATTGTCAAGACCTTCTAGAGCTTCACCACCGCTTAATGAACCGTCGCCAATAATTGCAATAACATTATAATTTTCACCTTTTAAATCTCTGGCTTTTGCGACACCGGTTGCTAAGCTTACTGAGGTTGAAGTGTGTCCGACTTTAAACAAATCGTGTTCACTTTCTTCAGGTGCTGTATATCCTGTATATTTTTCATATAAATCAGGATTTGTAAAACCTTCTTTTCTTCCTGTTAAAACTTTGTGTGCATAGCATTGGTGTGATACATCAAAAACTAATTTATCAATAGGAGAATTGAATACATAATGTAATGCTATTGTAGGTTCTATGAAACCTAAATTAGGTCCCATGTGTCCGCCTGTTGTATTTACTTTTTTAATAATCAATTCTCTTATTTCATCGGCAAGTGAATTCATTTCATTTGCTGATAATTGTTTAATATCTGAATTTGTATTTACTTTGTCTAGAATCATATTGTTATCTCCTTAAAAATTATTTTCTTGTATTATTTTAATATAATAATTCTTGTTAAGCTAATTTTTTTTATTATTTTTTACATAAACCACTCAATTAATGGTTTAATTTCGCCAAATTCAAATCCCAGCTCTTGAGTAATATTTTTGTTTGTAAGAGTTTTTAAGCTTAAATTATAAGCTTGAGGCGGAGTTTTAATTCCTGATTTTTTCCATAATTCGTCAGTTACTGTTTTTAATGTTGTATCATATACATTACTGTAATTTAGTCCGATGTTTACACAATAAGGGATTTTATATTTTTCTTTTCCGTCTTTGTCTTCTGTAAAAAACATTAATCCGTGTGTTCTGCAAATTATTGCTCTGTTTTCATATACACTGCAGCTGTCATTTAATAAAAACGGACATTGGTAGAAAAATTTTTCTTTGGGCTGATTAGTTGAGATTTTTTCCTTAATTACTTTTTGAATGTTATACAAAATTTGCTTTTGTATATTTTGATTAAGTGCTGACATTTTTATCATTATAAACTTGATTTCGATTTCGGACATGGGATATTGTCCTTTTCTACAACAGTGTGAACAGCCATCTTTGCAACATAAATATGGTGCTTGTTCTGCAAAAAATTTGTCCAGCATTCTTTCGTGTATCAACTTTAAATATAACTGATAACCTTCAATTTGTTCTTTAGATAACTCTGTCATTTCCAGATTATACAATAAGTTAAAAGTTTTGTATAATATGTTTTATTGTGATATATTTTTTTTTATGAATGATATGATTTGCGATAAATTAGATTTTTTAAAATTTAATGGCAAGTGGCGTCAGTATCAAGCAAGAGTTTTGAAAGAGCTTGAAAATTATCTGGATGATAAAAAATTAAATGTTGTTGCAGCTCCCGGTTCAGGAAAAACAACATTAGGAATAGAAGTTGTTTCCCGCCTTAAAAATCCTGCTTTAATTATTGCACCTACTATTACTATACGTAACCAGTGGAAAGATAGAATTATTAATGCATTTATAACAGACGGTTCAAAGCAAAATTTAATAAGTGTTGATGCAGGTAACATTCAACCTGTTACGATTATAACATACCAACGTTTGCATTCTATATTTAAGCATAAGGACTTTATTGATAATTTTGTGTCAGAGTTAAATAAAAATAACGTAAAAACTCTTGTTTTAGATGAAGCGCACCATCTTAGAACCGAATGGTATCATTCAATTAATCAATTGATAGAATTGTTGGATTGTAAGGAATTTACAACAGTTTCTCTGACCGGTACTCCGCCTTATGACGTTTCTCAAAGTGAATGGAATAATTATCATTCTCTTTGCGGGCCTGTCGATGTTGAAATATCAATACCTGAATTGGTAAAACAGGGTGATTTGTGTCCTCATCAAGATTTAATATGGTTTTCTGAACTTGATGATGTTGATAAACGCGTAATTAATGATTTTGAAATTAATAGAAATTTGTTTTTTAATTATTTGAATAATGATGCTGAATTTTTCAGCACAGTTAAAACATCTGTTTTATTTGATAATTTTGAAACTAATAGTCATCTAATATATGAGGATACAGATTTTACGGTTTCTGCAATATCATATCTTTTTTTTCACGACGAATTGGATATGATGGCATTAACATTGATGAATTTTTTGTGTTTGGATAAAAATAATATTCCTAAGTGGGATTATCAACAAGCGCAAATACTTATTAATGGCATTTTGGGTGAATTTAATAAATATTTTGATATTCATTCAAATTTAAAAGAAAACTTAAAAAAATATAACCTTTTAGTAACTTCAAAAAAAGTTAATCTTTCAAGTCGAATGAGTGAAAAAAAAGTTATTGCAAAAAGTAAAAATAAAATAAATTCAATAAAAGAAATTACAAAACTTGAATTTGAATCTATAAAAAATGATTTGCGAGAAGTAATTTTGCTTGATTATATTGGTAATGACAGTTCAAAAGGCATGAATGTTATATCTGTTTTTGAAGCTTTAAAAGATTTAACATTAAATCTTGGTATTTTGTCAGGTTCTTTGGTTGTAATTCCTAAAAATGCAAAAGAAGCTTTATCTAAAATTTCTAAAGATATTAATTGTTTAAATATTCAAGAGTATTGTGATAATTTCTTAAAAATAGAAGCAAAAGGTAGTTATAATCTTGTTTCAGATATTACAGAATTATTTTATCAAGGCTATATAAATGTTTTGGTTGGTACGCAATCGCTTTTAGGTGAAGGTTGGGATTCTCCTTGTATAAATTGCCTTGTAATTGCAAGTGCTGTCGGTTCATTTATGTTATCAAATCAAATGAGAGGCAGAGCAATTAGAATCGACAAAAATAACTTACAAAAAACCGCAAATATTTGGCATTTGGTATCTGTTGTAAAATCAGAAAATTTAGACTTTGATTATAAAACTGCTAATTATGATATGGAGCTTATGTACAATAGATTTAAAACATTTGAAGGTATTAGTTTTATAGATAATACTATTCAAAACGGATTAGAAAGAATAGGTATTCCATATGGTAGTATAGAAGAAAAGAATCGGGAGTTTGCTATAAGAGCCTTGTCCAGAGATAAAATTAAATCTATGTGGACTCAAGTTTTTGAAAAAAGTGTAATTACCGAAGAGAATTACGTTTCTCAAGTTTACAGTGTAATCAAGTCAGATAGAGTGAAATTGCCTGTTTTGTTGATTAATAATAAAGAAAATTGGTGTTTTAAAAAAATTATAATACCGCTGTTTATGCGTTATAAAACTGAAAATTTTCAAAAACGTACAAATCTTTTGATAGATGGCGTTATAAATACATTATGTGATATTGGTATTTTTAAAACTTTAAAAAGTAATATTAAAATCAAAAATATTGTTTCGTCAGACTACACTCCCTATGTTACAATTTCTGATTGTTCAAACTACGAAAGGGAATGCTTTATAGGTGTTATGGAAGAATTGTATTCTTCTCCAATTAATCAAAGGTATGTATTGTGCCACGAAGGCAAGTATCTTACTGTGCCTGATATAATCGGAACAAATAAAAATAATGTTAAAAATTTTGCAAAGAATATTGAACCTTATTTTGGTTATTTAGACATAATATATACCAGAACTTTAAATGGGCGAAAAGAACTACTTAAAGCAAAATACAATCCTCTATCAAATAATAATATAAAAACAAAACGTATTTGGATGTAATTTTACAATTTAATTATTAGTGTTATAATTGTAATATGCCAAAGAAGATATTGATAGTTGACAGTAAAGAAGAAAATTTAAAAGAACTTGAAGCAATATTGAGTAAAGAAGGTTATGCTGTATTAACACAAACCGATCCTATGACAATTCGTGCTACCATTATTTTGAGCAGTCCTGATTTGGTAATAATGGGTACTGATTTCGAAAATTTTGACGGATTAGACTTGTGTGAACGTATAAAAAAAGATGCTCTTGTGCCTTCTATGCCAATTATTATGGAAAGTGAAACCAGAAAAGAACACATTGTCGCAAGAAGTTTTGCAATAGGTGCTGTTGATTTTATAACAAAACCATATCAACCGGAAGAAATTATAGCAAGAGTCGCTACTCACTTGAAATTACATGATTTAAATATTCAGTTGGAAGAAAAAAATAAAAAATTAGAAAGTACAGTAGAAGAACAAAATAAAACTATAACTGAAATGCAGATGGCTACAATATTTTCTCTGGCCAAACTTGCTCAATCAAGAGATGATGATACAGGCAAACACCTTGAAAGAGTTCAAAAATATTGCCGCTCTCTTGCTGTTGAATTGTCAAAATTGCCTGAATATGAATCGATTGTAACTAAAGATTTTATAAAAAATATTGTATTTGCAAGTTCTCTGCATGATATTGGTAAGGTATCAATTCCTGATGCAATACTTTTAAAACCCGGAAAACTTACTGAAGAAGAATTTGAAGAAATGAAAAAACATACAATATATGGTGCACAAACACTTGAAGAAGTTTATGAAATGTTTGGTTCGAATGAATTTATAAAAATGGGGATAGATATTGCAAAGTATCATCATGAGCGCTGGGACGGAAAAGGCTATCCGGAAGGCTTGTCAGGTGAAGAAATACCTCTTAGTGCCAGAATTATGGCTATTGCAGATGTTTATGATGCACTTAGTTCCAGAAGAACTTATAAAGCTGCATTTCCTCATAAAAAGTGTGTAGAAATTATAACAGAAGGCAGGGGAACTCAGTTTGATCCTTCAATGGTAGATGCTTTTTTGAAAGTTCAAGACGAGTTTGCTTTAACAAGTCAATTGTATAGCGATATAAAACCAAGTTTAAAGTTTTTGTAATATTTTATATTAAGTTTTGTTTATTAAGTGTACTTATTGCGATAATATTTATATTATTGAATGTTGGCGTTTGAAAATGTTGAAATTTTTGTAGAAATATCCTCTTTTTGATGTAAAAACAAAGAAAAGCTTGACAATAAGTGTAAAATATACTATTATTATTAAAAATAATTTGGTACGAGGTTAGGATATGGATTTAAGAGTTTCAAATGTAAGTTTTACATCAGCAGTAAATAAAACTGCAAAAAACAATAGTATTAGAAAAAATGAGTCAACGGTGGTAACATCACCATTTGCAAATACAAAAAATGATGTTTTTGAAAAGAAACAATTTAGTGTAGAAGAAGCTGTTGAAACTTTAGGTAATATGGTGGAAACTCGTAATGGAAGAACAAATCCAAAATTTGACGGTTTTCAATTAAGAACTATTCAAGCGCAATTAACTCAAGAACCTAAAAAATGGGAATCAATAAATACTTTAGCAAAAAAATCTTACCTTAAAGGTTCTGATGTAGTAAGATTATCAAGAAATAAAGTTGATAGATTGGATGTTGTAACAGAATATTCAAATGCTGTTGATTACAGACAAAGACCAAGATATGGTGCAAATGATTTGTTTACTTTGGCTGAAAATTCTCTTCAAACAGAACAGTTGAAAAATGCATTACCATTGTCTAAAACAAGTCTTCCAACTAAAAATATTGTAGCTTTAGCACAAGGTAAAAGAACACCTGAATTTTTTAACAAAGCTGCAAATGTTGTTAGTGAATTTGAAACAGAAGTTTTAAAAAATGATGTATCTCAAATAGTGTTTACAAGAGATGCTTCTGATAAAAATGCATACAACGTTATGGCAAAAACAAGTAAAAATGAAATTCATTCAGTATTGTTAGACAAAGATTTAAACAAAGATGCTGTTGAAAGTTTGACTTTATATCGTTCAAAAGGCAAAACTTATGAAATTAAAAAATCTAACGATTTAAGAAATCATACAACGTCAAAAGTTAGAATGGAACTTGATGCATCTTTAAATAATTATCCTGTTGTTACGCATGAAGTTAGAGTTGTAAAAGACAAAAATAATAAAGTTGTTAAAACTGAATATACTTCTCCGTCAGAAGTGCCTGGAATTTTCGATATAAAAGTTCAATATCCTGATGGTAAAATTGAACAAGTTTCATCAGGTAAAGTTGATAAAAAATCAGGAATTACTTCAATTAAAAAGAACATGGTTTCTGTTGATGGTACAAGAACTGATTATTTATTTGAAAATGATGAAAACGGTAATAGAATTTCTGATTACAAAATTACAGATAAAAACGGAAAAGTTTTATTAAACAAGAGTGCAACTTTTGAAGTTGTTAGTCCAAACAGAATAATTTCTTCAAATAATGATGATAAATATGAAATTCTTCTTGATGAAAAGACAATAAGAGTTACAGATATGAAAAATCCTAAAAGAAACGCTGTAATTGATATTGATAAAAAAATTCAAGGTAACAAGAAGAAAATTTTAGCATCATTAAAAGAAATGCCTGGTGAAGAATTGATTAAATTATCTCAATCTACAAAAAAACTTGTAGGTATTGATAGTCCTGTTGAATCATATTACCAGCCAGGTGATAAATCTATTCATTCAGGAGATCAATTATTTGTAGTTTTACACGAGCTTGGTCATGCCAGAGATATGAGAGATATTGACGTTTCTTCAACAGGTGCATACTATAACACTCTTGGTAAGGCTATATTTACTGATACAAAATTAGAAAAAACATTTGAAGAAGAAAAAGCAAACTTCAATAAGGCTTTTCCTGATGCGCAAAGGGATCATATTGATTACTTTGTAAATACATTAAATCACTATGGTGGTGCTTATGGTGGTTTGAGAGAAACAATTGCGGAAGGTAATGCTTTATTAACTACGCCGAAAACAATGGATTTATTGGCAATTCGTTCTCAATATTTACAACAATATTTCCCTAGAACGATTGCTCATTTATCTACTTTAGTTAGCAAAGAAGCTGATGCTCAAAATGCAAAAGCTTAGTGTGAATTTTTCACGATTAGAAGATGTATTTTATAACGGCTCTCGTTTACGAGAGCCTTCTTTTCTGATATAATTTTGTTGTGAACAAAAGGGGGTAAAAAATGAAAAAGAAAATTGTTACTGCAATGTGTTTGTCATCATTATTAGTTTTGAATTCTGCTTATGCAGCTACGATTAATAAGTCATTGAAAGGGTTTGATTTTAATATAACAACACCATCTGTTTCAACAACACAAAAAACTACTGCAAATTCGGCTAACAAGGCTGCAATGAAGGCTCAAATATCTGCAATTAAAAGTAAAGTAAATTCCGTATCATCTACTTATCAAGCTGCTGTTAATAATTTAGCAAATAATTTGTTGCCTACGGAGCAATTAAAAAAATATAATGAAGAAAAAGCAAAAATTAAAAATTCCGCTGCATCAAAAGCAACTATTAATATTGAAATTGCAGAAGACGGAACTGTTAAATTAAATAAATATTTAAAATCTTCAAGTTCAAAAGACACATTTAAAAATATGACTTCTGCTCAAAAAGCTGCAATCAAAAATGATTTAAAAAAACTATCATCTGTAAATAGTTCTTATAGTCAAATTGCAGAGCAATCAAAAACATTAATAAAGCAAATCAAGTCAGATCCTGTAACAGCACTTGAGTTAAAAACCGACTTAAAAGATATGATTAAAAATCAGGTAAAAGTTGCGAAACAGGTTAAATCTATTACGAAATTAACAAATACACTGACAACATCAGCTGCTAAATCAGGAGTTTCATTATAAAATTTCAACTTGCGGTTTTATATTGTCATTAAACTGAATAGTAACGGGAGTTCCTGCTTTTATAGTTCGAACTCCTGTTTTTATAATTATTCCGATACCTACTGCTGTTGTTGTTTCAGGTTCTAAGTGAACTCTATTTTGAGAAATATTTACAGATGATATTTCTGTGCCTAATTTAAAAATACCATTTACTTTTGCGTGTTTACCAAGAATTCTTTCTACACTGATAGTTTTAAGCGGTTTTATATTTTGGGGATTTGACAAAATAATATAATTGTTTGTATCTGTGAAAATTATTTCATTAATTATTATTTTAAATTTAATTCCAATTTTTGTATGTTCTTTTTTTATAACTGTTGCCGAAAATTTAGTGCCTGCCGGCATGATAGTGCCATCTACAAGGTTTATATTGCTTGGTAGTGTCAGTAAAAATTTTTCTCCGACTTTAATTTTATGCAAATTTACATCATTTGCAATTTTAAGTGATAGAGAATTTTGAGTCTGCGGAGTTTTATCGTCTATTAATTCAACCTTATATGGCTGTGATGTTATATCATTTTCGTCAATCTTTATGTGTTCTTCTTTTTCTGCGTTTTTAAATCCGGACAAAAAAAGTGATGTTATTACCAATGTTATTATTAAGGTATAATTAATTTTCATATATTTTTATTTATTTTTTTCTAAAATACTTTTTAAGATTTTTGTATATTCATTTTTGAGTTTTTTAGGTGCAAGAATTTCAACATTGTCTCCCCATTTAAAGACATGCCATAAAATTTCTTTATCTCCGCTGGCTTTGAATTTTACTGTTACCGAACCATCTGTTTGTTGTTCTGTTTTTTGTGTAGGGTGAAAGTTATAATTCAGAACTTCGTCTGCTATATCTTTATCAAATTTTAGTTTTACATTAAGCGGTTCTCCAAAGTAAACTCCAAAAGAGCGTTTGGAATATTCTTTCAGGTTAAAGTCACCCCTTGCAAATTTTTCGTTTGTAAGTGAAGCGTCAGAAAGTTTGTGTAGCAGATAAGTATATATTTCACCTCCTTTTGCTTCTTCTTTTGCAAGAAGGTATATTTTTTCTCCGTAAATCATGCCTAAAGGTTCTAAAATTCTTTTTTTGTTATGATAGGTGCATTTTACTTTTATTGAATTTCTAACGGCATCTCTAATAGTTAAAATTATATCGTTATCAATGTGATATTGCGGCATTTGTCTGATAGCATAGCCTTCTGTTTGCATAATAAGTTCAATATTATTTTGTATCGAAATTTGTTTTTTTATTTGAAGGCTTTTGATTTTATCGATTGTTTTGCCTAATTCTTCTTTTAATTCCTTATTGGTAGTTCTGTTTTGTAATATTCCCAAATTAGCAATTTCCTTGGGAGTAAACGAAATAAGTTCTTTAATTGAATAATCTGCAAATCCCCAATGTTTTTGTCCATCTTGCACATCATCAATTTCAATAATTTGAGGGAAAATATTTAGTAAACTGTCGCGCATGCGCTCAGCAGTACGTCTGGAAACATTATATTTTTGCATTATATCTTTGATTGTTATACCTTGAACTCTGGATGCCATATATGTTGCAAGTTCTATGATATCTGATACTCTGGAATATCTGGGTTTAGTTTCGTGCATTATATCCTCCGTCAAAATTTATCATTAAGTATATGATAAATTAATAAAAATATCAAATTAAAGAAAGGAAGTATGTATTTATGAATTTTGTAGAACCGATTAGAAAAAAAACTGACATTCGAAAAGTAGAAAGATTTTTCAGAAAAAGGTCTTTTAGGGATTTAGTTCTCTTTGACTTTGGTATAAATAGCGGCTTGAGGGTTTCTGACCTTTTAAATCTTGATGTTTGCGATGTTAAAAATAAAGATTATGTGAGTATAAGAGAGCTTAAAACAGGTAAATATAAGCAGTTCCCGCTAAATAGAAAAATGAAGAAACTTTTATATCGTTATACCCGTCATAAATTCAATCAAGAACCTTTATTTCAATCAAGATGGGGAAAAAGATTGGACAGAACCTATGTTTACAGGTCACTTACACGTGCTTGTAAGGAAGTTGGTATTACTTATAAAGTTGGAACTCACACAATGCGGAAGACATTTGGTTATCATCATTATCAAATGTTTAAAGATATAGCAATTTTACAAAAAATATTTAACCACAAAAGTCCGGAAACAACGCTTCGTTATATTGGTATAAACCAAGATTTAATAAACAGAAGTTATCGTCAATTTGTTTTGTAAAAATAATGTCCGATTTTGACGTATGCTAATTTTATAATATACATGTCGAAAGGAACAATATGGATATCTTAGTAATAAGTTTTTTTATATATTCAATACATAAACTATATAATTAATTTAATTTCGTTATAGTGATGCACAGATATGTGCATTGTCGTCCGCTATTTTTACCCGTCTTTTTAAGACGGGATTTTTTTATATTTGAACTTATTAAAAATACTTGATTTTAAAAAATATTCATGGTAGATTATAAATACGCAAAGATGTGGGCTATTAGCTCAGGTGGTTAGAGCGTTCGCCTGATAAGCGAGAGGTCCCAAGTTCGAGTCTTGGATGGCCCACCATTTATGAAATATAAGAGCCGAAAGGCTCTTTTTGTTAATGATAATATGTCAGAAAAAATTATAAGAGAAGAGCGCGCGCTTATCTTTATTGGTATTGTTTTAATGTTAATATTTACACCAACTGTTGCTGCGTTTTTATATATGCTTTTATCTGATACAGAAACACTTTCTTTTAATTATCATATCCAATTTTATTGTCTTGTTGCAATTGTTATCATTGGTGTAAAAGATTCTTTTTTAGCTCTTATTACTTTTATTACAAAGTTTTTTTCACCATATTATATAAAAATAAATTATAGTGGTATATATGATTGTAAACTAAAACAATTAATAACTTGGGATAAAATAGAGAAGATTGAATATTTGAATTATGCAAAGTCTTTTTATAACAAGCGGAGTTTAATTGAGTATTTGGTTTATATGTTTATTTTTGGAAAGTCTTTTGCTGTAATTTTTGATTTTTTAAAATCTTTTTTATATGCGCATATTGTTGTTGAATCAAAAATTCCTGTTATTTATACGAGTTACAAAAAAGAAATTTTAAGTAAAGCCGGAATTTTCAAAAAAATAGAAAGTTATTTTTTACCTAATAATATGATAAAGATTAACATTGACTATGACTTGACAAACAGGCAAGACGAAAGAGAAGATTTACTTAAAGACATTAGAAAATTTATGCCTTGCCAATACCGTAATATATAAATCCTTTGTCAGATAGTCTTTTGCTGTCATATTGATTTCTGCCATCAAAAACAACAGGAGTTTTCATTAAAGTCTTTACTTTGTCGAAATCAGGACGTCTAAATTCGTTCCATTCTGTTAAAAGTAGTAAAGCATCTGCATTTTCTAGTGCATCGTATGAATTTTTTGTATAAGTTACTCTGTCTTTAAAGTGAGATTTTGCAATATCTATTGCTTTAGGGTCATAAGCTTTAATTTTTGCTCCGTGTTCTAAAAGTGCATTTATAATAGTTATAGATGGAGCTTCTCTCATATCATCAGTTTTTGGTTTAAATGCAAGTCCCCATATTGCAAAAGTTTTTCCATTTACATCGTTATTAAAATGCTTTAGAATTTTATTTACAAACAGTTTACGTTGTAATTTATTAATATTATCAGCAGCTTCAAGTAACTGATAGTCGCAAGCATATTCTTTTGCTGTTTTTAATATTGCTTTAACGTCTTTAGGAAAACAACTTCCGCCATATCCTAATCCGGGGAATAAAAACTGTGAGCCGATACGTTTGTCGCTGCACATTCCTATTCTTACCATTTCAGCATTAGCTCCAACTTTTTCGCAAATATTTGCTATTTCGTTAGCATAAGAAATTTTTACAGCTAAAAATGCATTTGCTGCATACTTTGTCATTTCTGCAGATTTTACATCCATTATGATAACAGGATTTCCTGTTCTTAAAAATGGAGAATACAGTTCTTGCATAATTTCAGTTGCTTTTTGTGAATTTGAGCCAATAACAACTCTATCAGGTTTCAAAAAGTCATCTACTGCCGCACCTTGTTTTAAAAATTCAGGGTTTGAAACAACATCAAAATTGTGATTAGTTTTTGATTTGATAATTTCAGTTACTTTATCAGCTGTGCCAACTGGAACTGTTGATTTGTCAACGATAACTTTATAGTCATTCATAGCTTCGCCAATACTTTCTGCAACCTGACAAACATATTTTAAATCAGCAGAACCGTCTTCTCCTTGAGGAGTTCCGACTGCTATAAAACAAATCAGAGATTTTTCAACTGCATTTTTTAAATCAGATGAAAAGTTTAAGCGATTTTCTGAAACATTTATTTTAATCAGTTCTTCTAATCCGGGTTCATATATTGGTATTATGCCTTGTTTAAGTTTTCCCAATTTTTCTTCATTATTATCTACACAAATAACTTCATTACCCATTTCTGCAAGGCATGTTCCTGCTACAAGACCGACGTATCCTGTTCCTATAACACAAATTTTCATACAACCTTCCTTTTACCAAAGTATTATATCACAAATATATTTGACAGTATATTTTATTTTAAGTATCATTTGAAATAATGTTATGAAAATTTTTAAAATAGGTGTTTACGTAGCTATATTTTTGTTTTTTGCCCTTATTATTGTAAGGATATATTTTAGTGAGAAAATTGTATTTAACAGCGTAAATACTCGTATGAGCGTTTCTCAAGGTACATTGAAAGATGATATATCAAAAACATCAAAGTCTGATGATAAATCTTTTTTGTCAAAATATAAGTTGAATAAATCTGAAAATAAATTAAAAAATATCGGAGATAAAGAATTTATTACTGAATATTCAATCCATTCAAAGAAAGGGACGGTTATAAAAAAAATATATAAAGTAAATCGATTTGGAAAAATTGGTTTGATAGATGAAAACGGAAATCGTATTACAAAATTTGCATATAATGATATATTTTTATTCGATAAACAAAATGGCATTTGTAAAACTATAATTGGCTTAAAGTGTGGTTTAGTAAGCTTTAAAAAAGGTATTATTTTACCTGCAAAGTTTGAAGAAATAAAAAAAACTGATAATCCGGATGTTGTTTTATTAAAAAATTCAAAATATTTTGGTTTATTTGATTTTATAAAAAATAATTCAATCGCAAGTCCAATATATGCAGATATTGAACAGGCCGATAAGTATAACTGGAAATTGTATTCAGGTAAATTAGTTGGTATTGTATATTCTAAAAATGGTAATGAAAAATTGATAAGTCCAAAATATGAAAATATTACAATGTATAAAAATGTATATAAGTCTCATGAAGATAAAAAAGAAGGGCTTATATCTGACAACGGAAAGATTATTTCAGAGCCTGTATATGATAGTATTGAACTCATAAATGAAAAAGATATGAATGATAAAAATATCATGATATTTAAGACTAAGATTGATAACCGATATGGAGTGATATATTATGCTCCGTATTATTCTGCAATTGTATCTCCAATATATGATGATGTTCAGTATAAAGGTTTTGTTAATGTTTTTTCTGACGGATATTGGAGAATTTTGGATAACCAAGGTAATGTAATTACAAAATAGTATGCTGGAAGATATTTTAAGAAATAGACATTGTTTTAAATTAGTTTGCGGTGCAGGTAATGAAGATATTAACGAAGTTGAAAAACTTGTGTATTTGTATTCAAAAGCAGGTTGTAATATTTTCGATGTTTCTGCAAATGTGGATGTTGTAAGAGCTGCTAAAAAGGCTATTAAAAAATCTGAAATTACTGATAATCGTTATATTTGTGTGTCAATTGGTATAAAAGGTGATCCGCATGTTAATAAGGCAATAATTAATTCTGAAAAATGCCGAAGATGTCTAAAATGCTTTTCTGTATGCCCGCAGAGAGCAATAAAAAATTGTATTGTTGATGAGTCCAAATGTATTGGCTGTGAAAAATGTTTTAGAATATGTGCTTATGATGCTGTTCAAATAATTAATAAACCAACCGATTTAAATAATATATTACCTAAAATTGTAGATGAGGGTGTTGATTGTATTGAATTTCACGCAATAACTGATAATGATGAAGAAGTTTTTGAAAAGTGGAAATTAATAAATGAATATTTTGAAGGTGTTTTAAGTATTTGTTTAGATAGAGCAAAACTTTCTAATGAAAAGTTTATTGAAAGAATAACAAAAATGTTAGAATTTTCAAAAAATAGAGTCATAATTATTCAAGCTGACGGTTCGCCAATGAGTGGTGGTGTTGATGATTACAATTCAACTCTTCAAGCTGTTGCAGCGGCTGATATTATAAATAAATCCAAAATACCGGCGTATATTATTATTTCAGGTGGTACAAATTCAAAATCTAAAGAATTGGCACGTCTTTGCGGTGTTGATATTAATGGTGTTGCAATAGGTTCTTATGCAAGAAAAATTGTAAAAGATTATTTATGTGATAAAATGAGTTTTGATGAGGCTTTAGAAATTGCTTCAAAACTTGTAAAATCATGTTAAAAGAATTATTGGAAATTAAAAATTTAGGTGTAACCGGTGTAAAACTTGAATATGAAAGTGAGTTTTATGATGAAAAATCTGCTTATGAGTTATCTGAACTTGTACATAGAGTAGGTTTAGATTTATGTGTTAAACTGGGAGGTTTTTCATCTATTCAGGATTTACATTTAAGTAAAATGCTTTGTGCTAATTCAATTGTTGCGCCAATGATTGAATCCTCTTATTCTGTTAAAAAGTTTTTACTTTGTGTAAATCAAGTTTATGAGAATGCTTATCCTGAGCTTTTTATAAACATTGAAACAAAAACAGCATTTGAAAATTTAGAAGAAATAATGGACAGTTGTGATAAAAGAATTTCAGGTTTTGTTCTTGGAAGAAGTGATTTAAAAAAATCATTAGGTATTGAAAATCCTAATGATGATGTATTATTTGATTATTGTACAAAACTTTCAAATATTTGCAAAATCAATAATAAAAAGTTTATTATTGGTGGTAAAATCAATTCAGAATCTAAAGACTTTATTTCTAAAATTCCTTATTTGAGTTCAGTTGAAACAAGAAAAGTTATTTTTAATAAAGAAAATTTAACTGATGAAAATTTGGAAAAATTTTTGAATTTTGAATTAAAAACTCTAAAGTTCAAAAAAAAATCTTATAAAGAAGATATAGAAAGAATAAAATTTATTGAAAATTCAATAAAAACAAAGGAATTGGTATGAAGATACTTGTAACCGGTGCAAAAGGAATGTTAGGACAAGATTTGTGTCCGGTGTTGGAAGATGCAGATTTTGTTGATGAAATTGTCGAAACTGATATTGATAATCTTGATATAACAAATGAGTTGTTGGTTCAGAAAGTAATTAAAGCTGAAAAACCTGATATTGTCATTCACTGTGCAGCATATACAAATGTTGACAGAGCTGAAGATGAAAGAGAACTTGCTTACAAAATTAATGTTTTAGGTACAGAAAATGTTTCGAAAGCTTGTAAATCTGTTAACGCAACTATGGTTTTTATTTCTACGGATTATGTTTTCGATGGTACAAAAGGTCAAAAATATATTTCTTCTGATACGCCAAATCCTTTAAATTTTTACGGAAAAACAAAACTCGATGCTGAAAATATTGTGAAAAAAAGTTGTCAAAAGTATTATATTGTCAGAACAAGCTGGCTTTATGGGCTTTACGGTAAAAATTTTTTAGAAACAATGTTAAATTTAGCTCAAGAAGATAAAGAATTAAAAGTTGTAGATAATCAAATAGGCTGTCCGACTTGGACGGTTGAACTTTCTGAAGCCTTATGTGATTTGATAGAAGAAAAACCTGAATACGGAATATACCATATTTGCGGTAGTGGTGAAACTTCGTGGTATAATTTTGCAAAAGAGATATTTAAAATTGCAAATATAAAGGTAAAGTTGTTACCTTGTAGCGATAAAGATTATAAAACAAAGGCAAAGCGACCAAAATATTCTGTATTAGAAAATAATGGTGTATGTGATAACTGGAAAAAGTCTTTAAAAAGCTATTTTGAATTAAGAATTGATTGAGAAAGGGTTAACATTTGAAAGGTATAATATTAGCAGGCGGCGCAGGTACAAGGCTATATCCTTCAACAATAGCAATATCAAAACAATTATTGCCTATTTATGATAAGCCGATGATTTATTATCCTATATCAGTTTTGATGCTTGCAGGGATAAGAGATATTTTAATAATTTCTACTCCGCAAGATTTACCGAATTTTAAAAAAATACTTGGTGATGGAAGTAATTTTGGTGTAAACTTTTGTTATAAAGAACAGCCCTCACCGGATGGTTTGGCACAAGCGTTTATTTTAGGTGAAAATTTTATCAATGATGAAAATGTGGCATTAATACTTGGTGACAACATTTTTTATGGACCAAGTTTTTCAGGTAAATTAAAAGATGTTGTTCAAACTATTGAAACTCGTGGCGGGGCAACAATTTTTGCTTATGAAGTAAAAGATGCAAAGCGTTTTGGTGTTGTTGAAATTGATGAAAATAATAAAGCCGTATCAATTGAAGAAAAACCGGAAAAGCCAAAATCTAATTATGCAGTAACAGGTTTATATTTCTACGATAATAATGCAGTAAATTATGCAAAACAGCTAAAACCTTCGAATAGAGGTGAATTAGAAATAACAGACTTAAATAAAATTTATTTAGATAAAAATAAATTGAATGTAGAAAAACTTGGTAGAGGTTTTGCATGGTTAGATACAGGTACACACAATTCACTAATGCGGGCTTCTCAATATGTGCAAACTGTTGAAGAAAATCAAGGTATAAAAATAGCTTGTCTTGAGGAAGTAGCATATAGAATGGGATATATAAATAAAGAAAAATTAAAAAAAGTTGTGTCACAATATGTAGAAAATGATTATTTAGACTACGTAAAAAAATTAATTGAGGAATAAATGAGAATAGGTATAAAACAATTTTCTGACCAGCTTGAGCAATATCAAGAGGATTTAATTAAATATAAAGATAAATATGACTATATTGAACTTTATGTATATCCAAACGCAATGGATTTTTTAAAAGGCTGGATAAATTTAAAAGAAAAATATGATATAAATTTTTCAATCCATGCGCCACATTTTAGTCAGCACGTAAATTTAGCAGATAATTCTTATTTTGACGATAATAAAAAAGCTTATGAAACAGTAAATACTTATGCTAAAGAACTTGATGCCGAATATACTGTTGTACATGGTGGCATGGATGGTTCTGTTGAAGAAATTGTAAGACAGATTAAAATAATTAAACCATACAAAATGCGTATAGAAAATAAGCCTTATGTAGCACCAAGAAATCCTGATTCAATGGTATGCAGAGGTGCAACTGTTGAAGAAATTGAATATATAATGAAAAATTATGATTGCGGATTTAATCTTGATGTAGGTCACGCATTTTGTTCTGCTGTTTCGCAAAATATTGACCAGATTGAATACGTAAAACGATTTTTGCAATTAAAACCAAATTCATACCACATCAGTGATGGAGAATATAATAACAGAATTGATATTCATTATCATTTGGGTAGTGGGGATTATGAATGGTCTAAAATATTTCCGCTTTTAGACAAAGACAAAAATTGGACACTTGAAACCATAACTAAAAAAGATAATGAAGGTCTAAGCAAAGTTCTAAAAGATATTGAATTTATGATTGCGTAAAAATAATTTATTTATCAAGTGATAAATACCAGTTGTAAAAATCTTTTATGCCTTGCTCCAGTTCAATTTTGGGCTGCCATCCAAGTTCTTTAATATGAGTTGCGTCCATCATTTTTCGTGGAGTGCCGTTTGGTTTTGTTTTGTCATAAACGATTTCACCTTCAAAACCTACAACTCGTTTTACGATTTCAAACAAATCTTTTAGCTGAATATCATCGCCTTTTGTAATATTTACAAGTTCACCCACTTCATCATAATCTTTATTCATAAGCAGATAAACACAAGCATCTGCCAAATCATCTGATGACATCATTTCTCTATATACTGAGCCGTCGCCCCAAAGTACAACTTTCTCTTTATATGCTCCAAGTTCATTTAAAATTTCTTCAATATTGTCATCGTTAACTTTTTCGTCTAAGCCCCAGCCCAACTTATAACGTTTAATATCTCTTTTTATTGCTTCTAAATCACCATTTTTAAGAAGTTTTGCAAGATGAAAGCGTCTTAAAATCATCGGTAACAAGTGGGCTGTTTCCATATTAAAATTATCACCTATACCATATTGATTTGTAGGCATTGCGGATATAAAGTTTGTACCGTATTGTTGATTATAATATCTGCATAATTTTATTATTGATATTTTTGCTAAAGCATAAGCTTCATTTGTTTTTTCCAATTCGGAAGTTAACAAACAATCTTCCTTCATTGGCTGAGGTGCTAATCTTGGATAAATACAAGATGAACCAAGATTTAACAACTTTTTAACACCATATTTGTAGCTGGCATGAACTATATTTGTACCAATCATTAGATTTTGATAAATAAATTCGGCAGGATATTGCGAATTTGCCATAATTCCGCCAACTTTTGCAGCTGCAAGTATAACATACTCAGGTTTTTCTGATGCAAAAAATTCTTCAACTGCTTGTTGATTACATAAATCAAGTTCACCATGAGTTCTTGTTACAATATTGGTAAAACCTTCTTTTTGCAAACGTCTGTATATAGCGCTACCTACCAATCCTCTATGTCCTGATAAATAAATTTTTGATTCTTTTTCCATTTTATATTGCCCCCATAAATTAGGCGAAGCTTAAGCTTCGCCCAATTTATTTTTTTACTAAACTTCTTGTGGTACAAGTACTTGATAGCCTTGTTCTCTCAATGTTTTTTCTTTTTTAGCTAATTCCAAATCACTTTGAACCATGTCTTTTACTAATGCTCTTAAGTCGTATGTTGGTTTCCAGCCTAATTCTGTTCTTGCTTTTGTGCTGTCACCAAGTAGTAAATCAACTTCAGCAGGACGGAAATAACGAGGGTCAACTTCAATTAAAGTTTTTCCGGTAGCTTTATCAATACCTTTTTCATCAACGCCTTCGCCAACAAATTCAATGTCAATACCAAGTTCTTCAAATGTCATACGACAGAAATCTCTGATTGAAGTTGTAACACCTGTTGCAAGAACATAATTGTCAGGATGATCTTGTTGAAGTATTCGCCACATACCTTCAACGTAATCTTTAGCGTGTCCCCAGTCACGTTTTGCATCAAGGTTACCTAAGTACAATTTATCTTGTAAGCCAACTTTAATTTTTGTTGCTGCCATTGTAATTTTACGAGTTACGAATGTTTCACCACGTCTTGGAGATTCGTGATTAAATAGAATACCGTTTGATGCAAAAATACCAAAACTTTCACGGTAGTTTACACAAATCCAATATGCATAAAGTTTTGCAACAGCATAAGGTGAGCGTGGATAGAATGGTGTTGTTTCTTTTTGAATCGGTTCTTGAATTAAACCATATAATTCTGATGTTGAAGCTTGATAGAATTTTGTTTTATTTTCCAATTTATTCATTCTAATAGCTTCCAAAAGTCTTAATGTACCTAGAGCATCGCAGTCTGCAGTGTATTCAGGACAATCCCAAGATACTTTTACGTGAGATTGAGCTGCAAGGTTATATATTTCGTCAGGTTCAATATCGTGAACCAATTTAACTAAATTTGAAGAATCTGATAAATCTCCATAGTGAAGAATAAATTTAGAATCTTTATTATGTATGTCTTGATATAAATGGTCAATTCTTGATGTGTTAAATGAAGAAGAACGTCTTTTTATACCGTGAACTTCATAACCTTTTTCAAGCAATAATTCTGATAAATAAGAACCATCTTGACCTGTTACCCCTGTAATTAAAGCCTTTTTCATTAAAATCTCCTTGTTGTACTACTATAAAGACTACAAAAATATAATAACATGAAAAAAAATTTATGATAATATGTTATAGGGTACGCTTAATGGAAGATATGATAAAAAATATAGAATATAAAAGTAAGACACTTGCTATAATTATAAAAAATAATTATTCAAAAGATGGGGTTGAATTTTTTACACCAAATGATTTTTCTCAACAACTGGCTTATATGAAGCATCCTAAGGGGAAAAAAATTGATGCCCATACACATAACATTGTGAAGCGTGAAGTTTCTTATACAAAAGAAGTTCTTGTTATTAGAAAAGGTAAATTAAGAGTTGATTTTTATGAAGATGACCAAACGTACATAGAAAGTCATATTATTGAGCAGGGCGATATAATTCTTTTGGCTTTTGGCGGGCATGGTTTTGAATGCTTAGAAGAAGTTGAAATGATAGAAATTAAACAAGGTCCATACTTAGGTGAACAGGACAAAGTTAGATTTGTTGGTGTGGATGATAAAGAGGTTAAATTAGTATAATGACAGCAGAAACAAAAAAACAAATATTTGTTTGTGAACCATACTTAAATGGTAATGAAAAAGCTTATGTTGCAGATTGTATGGAAACAGGGTGGATAAGCTCTTCCGGCAAATACGTAAAATCATTTGAAGAAAGTTTTGCTAAGTATTGCGATTGTAATTATGGTGTAGCAGTTTGTAACGGGACAGTATCGTTACATTTAGCTCTTGCGGCTTTAGGAATTGGAAAAGGTGATGAAGTAATTTTACCTGATTTTACCATGATTGCGTCTGCCTATGCAGTTTGCTATACAGGAGCAAAGCCTGTTTTTGTTGATGCGAATAAAGATACTTGGAATATTGATGTTACCAAAATAGAAGAAAAGATTACAGATAAAACAAAGGCAATCATGCCTGTTCATATTTTTGGTAATCCTTGTAATATGAAAGAAATTGAACGTATTGCAAAAAAATATAATTTATTTGTCATTGAAGATGCGGCGGAAGCTCACGGTGCGACTTATGAGGGTAAAAAAGTCGGAAGTTTTTCAGATATTGCATCATTTTCATTTTTCGCAAACAAGAACCTTACAACAGGTGAAGGCGGTATGGTTGTTATGAAAGAACAAAAATATTATGACAAATGCCGTTACTTAAAAAACATGAGTTTTCCTATTGATGCTCCAAGAGTTTATGAGCATAATGACATAGGGTTTAATTATCGTATGAGTAATATTCATGCTGCAATAGGTCTTGCTCAGGTTGAAAAAGCAGATGAATACAAAGAAATGCGTATAAAAAATCATAATTTGTATAAAGAATTACTAAAAGATGTTGATGGAATAATTTTTCAAAAGGACGAAGAAAATTCAGTAAATGTGTGTTGGATGAATACAATTCTTTTAGAACCTGAAATTTATGGTCATACAAAAGAAGAATTAATTGCAAATTTAAAAGAAAATGGTGTAGATACAAGATTATTGTTTACAGGCATGCATAAGCAAAAGTGTCTGCTTGATTTTGGTTGTGATGGCAGTGGTGAGTATCCTGTTACAGACAATTTGACAAAAAACGGTTTTTATCTTCCATCAGCAAGCAATTTGAGTGAAGAAGATATTAAATATATATGTGATTTGATAAGGAATTTTAGAGAATGAATATTTGTCACATATATTTTTATGACGGTTGGTTATCTGTTTCACCTACAACTATAAGTGTTGCTAAAATTTTATGCAAACATTTTGACAAAGTTGTTATATATGCACAGAATACTCAATTTAAAAAATATAAATTTGAAGAAAAAAATATTGAAGTTAAGTATCTTTACAACTCTTTTTACTGGAAAAAATCTGATAAACCATTAAATTTTGCCAAAAAAGTAAAAAGATTATTTAAAAATGTTGATATAAGTAAAGATTGGTTTTTGTGTATAGATGAATCATCACTGGAACCTATTAATGATATTGCAGGTGAAAATTCAAATATAATGTATTTATCGTTGGAGCTTCCTGATACAAAACAAACTTACACTGAAAAGCAATGTGAAACATTTAATCGAATGAAAGTTGTTATAGTTCAAGACGAAAATCGATTAAATACACTTAAGCAGGTATATAAAGCAGATGATATTGAACAAAAAGCAAAAATTATTTTTGTTCCTAACAATTCAATTCCAAAAAAATCAAAAAAGAACTTAGTCGGTGTTGTGGAACAATTTAAAAATATACCAAAAGACAAAGCTATTTGTGCAAGTGTAGGTATGATTGAAAGTCCTGTATATTCACTTGAAATAGCAAAAGTTTTTAATGAAATTGATAATGCAGTATTAATTTATCATAATAGAATGAAGATTAATAAGAAAAAGCCTTATACAAAACAAATTATAGAAGCAAATTCTAACAATTTGTATTTATCAGAACAAGTTTATGACTTTGAAGATATTGAATTTGCTTATAAGGGTATAGAAATAGGTATTGCTTGTTATAGACCAAGCAATGATGATTTTAAATTTATTGGCAAAGCTTCGGGTAAATTGAATTTTTATATGACCTATAATATTCCTGTTATCGTGAACCGTTTACCAGGGTTAGCAGATATTGTGGAACAATATAACTGTGGTGTTGTTATAGATGACGTTACTAATAAAGAAGAGTGGAATAATGCAATAAATAGAATTAAGTCAGACTATATAGGATATACATCAAGAGTTGCTGAATGCTATAAATATGAATTTGATTTTATTGAAAAAATAAAACCTCTTGAAAAATTTTTAATAATTCAACTTAAGACATAACCTTAAAATATATTTTTATAAAACAGACACAATATTAGCAACTAAAAAATTTGATTTTATAAATATTTATAAACCAGTTTTTGCTGGAGGTATTATGAGTTATTTGAAAAAACTTTTTAGTATAAAACTTTCAGGTAGGCATTTAGTTTTGAGATTTTTTAGCATAAAAATGTCTTTTTCAACAAGATTTTTATATTGGTTAAACAATGATATTGAAAATTTAAAATATATATTAGAACAAGGTACAATTATAACCCATCCTTTAGGAATTGTTATAAATGAGAATGTTAAACTTGGAAAGTCTTGTATAATACGTCAAAATGTTACAATAGGTGAAGGAAGATATAATGAACAGAGAGGGCGTAATTATCCTATTTTAGGTGATAATGTTTCAATTGGTGCTAATGCAGTAATAATAGGTGGTATTAATATCGGTAATAACGCATTTATTGGTGCAGGGGCAGTTGTAGTTAAAGATGTTTCTGAAAATGGTGCTGTAGTTGGGGTTCCGGCTAAAATAATAAAATATCGTAATCCGGAAATAGTATCCGATTCAGAAAACTAACTTTACCAGTAGCATCCACCTTCAACTTTAGAAGAACCTTTTGGTTTTTCATCTTCAGATGGACGCACCCAGTATTCATTTATAACATCTTTAATAACATTTGATTGTTCAATTTCCCATCTTTTTCCTGTAATTCCAAATAGTAATTGTGTTACGCCACCCATGTGAACTGCTTGTTTGCCAATTGTTTTACAGTGATGCGCTAAAAATATTCCATAAGCGCCAGCACCAACAATTGCAATGTCAAAATCTATTTTATCAATTTTAGATTTCATATCATTTAATGCTTCAAACCAGTTATTATATGGTAAATCAAATCTACTATCAGCTAAACCTTGTACAGGTTTCATTGTTATAAGTTCAAAATCAGGAAGAACTTTTGGATTATTTTTGAACACATTTTCTCTATTTTTATATTGATTTTCAATAGTGTTTGCAAAAGGATGAATAACAAGAACTTTTTTACCTTGTAAATACTGACTCCAAGGATTTTGATAGCTTACAGTATTTAATGCTTGTAAATCAATAAGTTTTGCATTTTTGTTTAAATAGTTTTCGCAAACAAATTTTTCACTTTTGGTGTTCCAAACTGCAAGAACATCAATATCTTTTGTAAGTTCTAAAAATTCACTTGAAAATCTTGATAACAAGTAGTCATCAGATGGGAAAAAACCACTTAATGCACCAATCATATATTTAATTTTTTTCGGAAATTTAACGTAAATTTTGTTCATATTTCTTAGAAAATAATCTACAACTCTCATTTCAGTGCCTCCAAAACGACAAATTAAGCAAGGTTTATTTTGTTTCAGAGTATCCATAATTAGAGTTTGGCTGTCTTCACCGTTGTAAACATGTTTAATTCCGTAATTCTGAATTTTTACTTGACCAAATTTTTTCCTGAATAAAATTCGTAATTTTTTATTTGGTATAAAACAGCTTAAAATTTTTATGATTTTTTTTTCCATTTTAGCTTCACCCCATATATATTATTATTTTTTTAATATTCTATCGATTATGTATGATAATACTGTGATTTTTTTATCTGTTTGTCCTCTTAAATATGCATGTCCACCATATTTAAGTTTACATTTGTCTCTTTGAATAATCTTAACTGGAAAAAATTTCCAAAAAGGTTTGCCATCTGGCGGAAAGATGTAATTATTGCTAATTTCTTTATATTTACGATTCAAAATGTATTTATTGAATATTGATTCATCGTGAACCTTAGGAATAATATTGTTGGATATATCAATATCTGTCATTTTCTCACATGTTTCAAGCATTTCTAAAAATTGTGGTATAAGTCCTCCTAATAATCCTGAGTGATAGTATTTATGGTCAGTTCCGTATGGAACATAAGCTTGAGATTCAGGGTTTCTTTCAAATGGTAACTCATCTTTACTATGTCTTTTATTTACACTATGTAATGGTGCGATAATACCTCCTTCTTCTTCCGTAGGTAAAAGTTCGTCTAAAGAAACTTTTTTTATAAATTCCATATTTCCGTTAAAGAAAAAAGTGCAATCGAAATCTTTAAGTTTATCTTTTATTATATTTAAAATTTTATAGCGATGGCAAGCAATTAACGGCCAGCCATAATTTTCTATAGGAACAATAGTAAGATTACCATTATTTTTAAAATTCTCTTTACTATCAGTGAAAAAGAAGTATTGTTTTTCTATTCCTTTTGCAAAAAACTTTTCACAAGATTTGTAAAAATCTTTCCAAAAAACAGTATATCGACCTGTACCTATATATAAAATTGCTATTTTCATATTATTATTCCTTTCCTAATTTAATCCAACTTTCATTTATTATGTCATAGTTTTTGTTTTCATCTTGCAACCATGGTGTTGGAGCAACAACTATTTTATCAGAATTTTCGTTTAGCCATCCTCCCCACCATGAAAAACTGCTATTTGCTATAATATTATGTTTACAGTTTTTCATTAATTCTAAATCAAAAAATCCATGTTTACCTGAATTTATATCGACATATTCTGTATCATATTTAAATTTTATATTGTTTTTAACCCAGTTTATATCATCAGAGAATATAAATAATGTTGGTTTTATGTTAGTTTTTGAAGTAATAATTTCAATAGCCTTTTGGTAATATTCTTCAGAACAAGCTCCAAAATATTGAGATACTCGAACTTTTGTGTAATCTCCACGTCTAAAATGAACAGATATTGAATTTGTATTTTTAATTTTTTCTAAAATATCTTTGTTTTTTTTATTAAGTTCTTTATTAATAGTAAAATCTTTTAACAACTGTTCTCTAATATTAGCAAAATATTTTTCTGTTTGAAAAAATCCTTGTATGTACGCAGGAGCTTTAGCTTCCAATATTGAAGGTGTATATTTGCTAAAGGCTTCTTCTTTTATAACAGGTAAATCAAATTTTAATTCTGTCCATTTATTTCTTAAATTTCTAAATGGAACAGTTTTTCTTAAAAATTTATTCCATAGAGGTTTTTTGACAGTTTTAAGTGTATTTATAAGCTGAAAACAACCTAATTTTAGTGTTTCTTTACTATCATCAATTAATGGCAATATACCATTTTTTGCCTCATAGGCACGAGCTAGCGCCCATTGAAACATCTGATTTCCCATTCTTCCGTCAAGTTTAATTATCACCTGATTATCTTGCATATTAACCTACTTTGATGTGCAAACCCAGTAAATGAAGAACTTTATGCATTCCTTTATTTTTTATTGGCATAAAATTCTTTTCAATATATCTTACAAAACTGTTTCTTTGACGAACATATGGTGTGTTACCTTTTTCAATTATACCTACAAGAAAATCTGTTATCTTTCGTTTATAATCAAAGTCGTAAGACTCTTGCATTGCAGGCTGGCGAAGCATTTCCATATATTTTTCATTGTTATTGTCAAGTTCTTTTACTACTTCAATAACTTCGTCAAAATTTTTATAATCATTACAATTAATAAATGCTTTGGGATTAAAATCTTTTGTAACTGTTGGGTTTCCCATATAAATAGGTATAGAATTTGCAATTAGCGGTTGATATAATTTTTCTGTTGTATATCCGCTTGTAAAACGGTTTTCAAAGGCTATTGTGAATTTATAACTATGTAAAAGCTCTGTTTTGCTGTCTGCCCAGTTGCCTGAACGTGGCGCAAAATCTATATCTACATTGTGTAAAACTTTTCCGGGACAATCTACATGTTTATATTCCTGCAATTTTTTACAAAATTCAATTCGCAAAGGCGCACCTTCACCATTTTTACTGTTTGAATATATAAAATTACAGAATTTTCTGTTTGCTAAATCGTCGCTTAAATTTGAACGGTCTTGAACAGATTGTGGTAATTTGTAAAAATATTCAGGAAATCTTAAATATCTGTCTTCAAACTGCAAATTATGAAATCCTAATCCGTAATCGGTTTCATTGAAGTCAGGAACTATATTTTCGTTAGTAAAAAATATTTTTACACAATTTGAATAATTTTTATAATTATCTCCAAAGCACGAATAAAACAGAAAATCAGGTTCTTCTGAAATTTCCACATTATAATGTTCTTTTAAAATATCAAGAAAAAGGTTATCATTATTATTAAAATAGCCCTTTTCTGTATCTACAAAATTAATTTTTACAGTTTTTTTATCCATTAATTTTCTCTGTATTTGTCAATCCATTTTGTGGCTTTTATGAATCTGAAACCGCATTTACCAAAATAACCTTTTCTTGCTTGGTCGGGTGTAGGTTTACCGTGGAAGATTACTATTTTAGCTTCTTGCGGGTCAATCGGTTCTTTAAACCAATTCATCGGAAATTTTCTTAAGCAGCAACGCTTAAAACTTGGAACCCATTCCTCAGGCCAATATTGAAGAACATTTCTTTCCATCATTTCATAAGATAAAAATGCTTGTTCGTTTTGAAAATGTTTTCTTACCGCTGTGCCAAGCTTATAGAAATGATCTAATATCTCCGGATATTTACCAATTTCAAAACGAAATACAGATGAATTACCAATAATATCATCTGGAAAGTCCCAGTCTTTTATAATTCTGAAATCTCCGTCAATTTCAAAAAATGGGTCAAGACTTTGTCTTATAACAATATCCAAGTCTAAAAACAAAGCAGTACCTGTTAAATCTGATAATTCTTTATTAAATACTGTTAATTTTTTCCACATTCTGTCAGGAATACCTTCTTCATTTAAAGGTGGTATAGGTCTTGTTTCAATGCCTTCCATAATTCCTTCGCTATCATCTGTAAAACAAACAAAGCGGTGAGGTATTGTTATATTCTTTTCAACCATTTTGTACAATCGGTTTACATATTCAGGACCAAATTTTTTACCCCATTTCATGCAGATAATATTTTTATCAATTGTCATATCTTCTCCTTAATTTCTTCTATTATTAAGCCATAAAAAAACTTGTTTGTAAAGAAAATAAAGGTTATAATATTTTTATGGAAAATGTTTATGCTTTGATTGATTGTGATTCATTTTTTGTGTCTTGTGAACAGGCTGTATCACCTGAATTAAAGTCAAAACCGGTTTGTGTAACAGGAGGGATAAACGGGTGTGTGGTTTCTCGTTCCAGAGAAGCAAAAAAACTGGGAATCCCTATGGGTTATCCGGTTTTTATGGCACAAAAAGAGTTTAAGAATATAATTTATATAGAAGGTAATCAAGAAAGATATAAAGATTTTTCGCATAAGGTTATGGATGTTTTAAAAGATTTTAGTCCATGCGTAGAAGTTTGTTCTATTGATGAGGCTTATGTGGATTTTACAGGACTTTGTAAGCTTTACAAAAAGAATTATTACGATTTAGCCGTATTTTTAAGACAAAAAATTCTAAATGAAGTTGATATTCCTGTTTCAATAGGAGTTAGCAAATCAAAAACATTGGCAAAATTTGCAAGCGATTATGCAAAAAATAGAGGCGGTGTATTCTTGATTGGTAAATCAAAATTAAAAAAAATTTTGCCAAATACAAAAATAGATGATATTTGCGGTGTTGGTAGAAGAATGAAAACAGCACTTAATAAAGAAGGTATTATTATGTGTTCTGAATTTGTTGCAAAAGCAGATGATTGGTTAAGAAATAAGTATTCTATTACTTATCAAGAACTAAAACATGAACTTTTAGGTGAATGTATTTATAAAATTTCACCTGAATACAAAGCTCCTAAGTCTATTCAAGAAACAAGTTCTTTTGCTCCATCCTCAAATAATAAAGATTTTCTAAAAAATGAAATTAATAAGCATATAAAAGATGCATGCAGAAAATTAAGAAAACACAATTTAAAAACATCAAACATTGGTGTAATGCTTAAAACTAAAGATTTTATTGTATATTCCGAATGTAAAAATGTAGCAATTCCTTTAAATCTTGAAATAGATATATCCAAAACCGCTTTTGAATTATTTGAAAAAATCTATAATTCAGAATTAAAGTATCGTTCGACGGGAGTTTACTTTTCAAATTTATCTGATGCAGATGTAGTTCAAGGTAATTTATTTGATTTAAAAAATATTGAAAAATCTGATAAATTATCTGCTTCAATAGATAAAATAGAAGCGAAATTCGGTAAAGGTTCAATTAAAACAGGATTTGTTTAGCATTACCATTTTTTGAAAATAAAGAATGCCGCAAGTACGATAAATATAAAACCTACAAGGTAGTTCCATTTAAATTGTTCTTTTAGGTATAAAACCGAAAATATTGAAAAAACTATAAGAGTTATAATTTCTTGAATAGTTTTTAGTTGTGCTGCTGAAAAGTATTCAGAGCCAATTCTGTTTGCCGGAACTTGGAAACAGTATTCAACAAATGCTATTCCCCAGCTTATAAGAATTACTACCCAAAGAGCTGTTCCTTTAAATCTTAGATGACCATACCACGCAAATGTCATAAATATATTTGATATAGTGAGCATTATTATCGGTAAAAATTGACGGATATTAGACATATTTTATTACCACCAAATTTCTTTCATAAATTTCTTCCAACGGCAATTGATATTCTATCACATCAATAACCGAAGCTTTGTTTTTTCTTAAATTATTTTGAGCTTCTTTAATTTCATCCTGAACCGTTTTTGATTTATATACAATTAAATAACCTTCTTTTTTCAAAAGCGGAAGTGCATATTTTATTATCAAATCCAACTTTGCCACAGCTCTGCTTGTAATTAAGTCAAATTTTATATTTTTTAAATTTTCAACTCTGCCTGATATACCCTTAAAGTTTTTTAATTCAAGTTTTTCTGCAATATCATTAATAGCAGTAATTTTTTTTGTTGTGCTATCAATACCTGTAACTTCAATGCCTGCATATTGTATGGCAATAGGTAATGCAGGAAATCCTCCGCCGGTTCCTATATCCAATAATGTTTTAAAATTATTTCCGTATTTTTCAAAAAACAATTTTATAGCGAGAGAATCAAATATATGTTTTTCTTCTAAATATTTTTCATCATTTTTAGATATAAGATTTAATTCTCTATTTTTTTCTAAAAATAATTTTTTATAACTATTGAATATTTCTGCTTTGTTCATTTTTAAATTCTTCTTCAACTTTTTTAAATTGTTCTGAACCTATTCTGAATTTGATATCGTCAATGCGCATTTGAATTTTGTTAAGATTATCTTTGCTAAAATTATTTTTTGCTACTTCAAAGGCACTCAAATATTCTTTAAGTGCTTGTTCATTGTGCTTTTGCCCGTAGTAAAAATCTCCGGTAGCCAAAGCTGCTGATGCCATATAAAAAGTATCATTCAAATTTTTTGCACAAGTTTTAGCTTTATTAAAATATTCCAAAGCTTTTTCAGGATTATTTTTTTGATTCATTTGTGCTAATTTTGAAGCGGAAAAGTACATTCCGTCATAATTATCATGTCTTTCGTCAATTTCATAAGCTTTTGTGAAATATTTTGCGGCAGAGTCTTTTTCATTTTTTTCTAAATGTAGTGTTGCAATATTCGAATAAGCTGCCGATAAATATTTATTTAATTTATCATCATCACTAAGGTCAATACATTTTTGGTAATATTCCAAAGCTAAAGGAGTATTACCTTTATCATCCGCAATTAGAGCATATTTAAAATATAACTCGGATAACGTTTCAGTATCCATTGTCGGATATGAAATTGAAATAGCTTTTTTATAATATTCAAAAGCGCTATTTATGTTAGACAAGCTATCTTCTATATTTGCTAAGGCTATATATGCTTTTGTAATAAGAATTTCAGGCATGCTATCAGAATTAATTATGTCCATAAGCAGTTTTTTTGCTTTATCCGGTTTGTATGTTTCATAATATATGTTTGAAATGCTTAGTTTGATATAGTTTTCTTTTGCTTTTTCAAGAGTTTGCTCATAAAATTCTCTAGCTTGTTCGTAGTATTTTAGAGAATTTTCCCAGTCTGACATTTTTTGATATGCAAATCCGAGTTTTGTATATATTACAGGCAAATGTGTGTAATAATCATTATCATCTTTATATTCAAGAGCTGCCAAATAAAGTTCTATCATTTTAGGATACTGATAATCAGATTCCTGCTGTTTAGCATAATCCAATATATCCTGCAATGTAAGTTTAACTTGTGAATCCTCTTCTATCTGATTGGTTTGTTGTTCTTGAGAATTTTGGTTGTTTATATTAACGGTAATATTCGTGTTATTATCAACATTTTTTTGTTGAGCTTCTTGAATACTTGCAACACTTGCGGCAAGCATTTCCATTTCTTGAGGTGTTAGTTTAAACGGTAAATCTTTTTCGTCAAATCCAAGTTTGCTTAAATCAACATTGATATTTACATTTTGTGGTAACTGAACATTACTGTCACGATTAGATTCTATCCACTGAGGTTTTTGTTGAGTTTGACTTTGTGAAAGCTGTTGGTTTTGTGCTGGCGGTGGATTTTGTGTTTGAGAAGTTGTGTTTCCTTGTTTTTGTTCACTCAAAAATGGAGTAATTGTCAGATTTTTTGAAAAATCAGCATTTACCTTTTTGGGTAAAAACAATTTGTGATATTCAATTTCTTTTCTCATAGTTTGTCTTGAAAGTAAAATAGTTCTTTCAAGAGGTTTTAACGGTAGTTGAGCTTCATATATATCAATTATGTTTTGGTGTATTTTTACTGCAACCTGCTGTGGTATTGAAGCATCAATTTGTTCTTTAAAATAGTCTTGAACGTATATTTGATTATTGTCTTTTGTCAAAATTTTGTTATTCAAAAATGATGCTATTGTATTTTCATCATACATTTTTAAATTTTTTAATAATTGAATACTCATTCCGTGTCTAAATAAGCACAGCATCCAGAAAAATCTTACAGAAATTGCCGGAATAAGGTCTAAAGATTCTTTTTCCAAAAATTCATAGTAATTTAAAAAACTCTTTTTAAAATTTTCTAAAAAAGTTTCAGGTTGTAATTGTTTTGTTTCAAGAATTTTAAGAGTTAGTACCACAAAAAAATGATATCCTCTTGTATATTTGTACAAATCGTCAAGTATTTTTTGGTTAAATTTTATTTTATTTTCTTTTAAGTATTTTTCAAAAAGGGGCTTTTCAAGTGCATTTGTTGTAACTCTATCAAGTGGATAATGTTCAGGAAAATAAGAAGCTTTAAATGTTCTGCCTATAAAAATAGTTTTTACTTTTTGGAATGTAATTAAGTGTAAAATGAAATCTATAATTTCTTTTCTATTTTCTTCTGTTAAAGCCTCAAATGAGTCAAGAATAATCAAAATAGGCTTTTCAATTGTTGAAAAATAAGAATGAATTTTCTGATTGAAATTTTCTGATTTTACTTTTGGAGGATTTATAATCTTTTGTGCTTCAAGCTTTTTAAATTCTTCAAAAAACGTAAGAAAAATATCATCAAGAATAGTTGTTTCAAAACAGTTATATTTTAAAATAATTGTTTCTTCCGATAAAAAATTTGTTGAGTAATTAATTAATTGAACTTTTCCTGTACCTAAAAATCCGTTAACGTACATTATAGGTCGTTCATTTTTATAAAATTCGTAAATATCTCCAAGTTGGGATTCATTATTTTCAATTAATATCGGATCTATCATCTCATTGTTCTGAGATAATATATCTTTCTTATCTAAAAAGATATTTAGAAACTTGTATTGCATAAGCATATATTAAACGATTTTAACTTTTTTTGCAATATCGTTGCAAAATTTGCATGTTGTGTATATTATATTGTTAAATAAGGGGTAGGCTATGGAATTTTTTAGACGTCATCAAAAAGTTATAATTTTAATAATAGCGTTTACATTTATTGCTTGGACTGTGGGATTATTAATGCTTCCGCTTATGTTGCATTAGGATTTTAATTTGTGAGAAAGATTTTTAACAAAAATAAAATATTTATGTCAGTGCTGCTCATAGCGGTAATTTTGTTATGCGCACCTTTTTCACAAGCTGCCAATGTAAAAACAAAAGAACAAGCTCGTCAAAAAATTAACCACCTAAAGTGGCTTGAAAAACTTGAACATAACAAATTGTATAAAAATCAGCAAAAATTGGAAACAACTGCAACTAATTTAGCTGATAACAGAAAAAAATTAAATAGTGCAGAAAATGAACTGGTTGGTATGGAAGCTCAGTTAAACACTGCTCTTGCAGAGTTTTCTGCTTTAGATTTCAGAATGAAAGTAAGGATAAGAAAAATTTATAAGTCACAAAGACGAGGTTTTTTTGTTTTACTTTTGTCTGCTAATGATTTTAATACATTTTTAGACAGAATGTATTTTGAGTCAAAGTTGATAAAACAAGACTACAAGCGAATGAAGGCTGCAAAAGAAAAGGCGCATGAAATAGCTCTTTTAAAATATTCAATAGAAGAAAAAAGAAGAAGTATTGCGCATTCAATAAAAACTATAAATTATCAGCAACAGACAATTCAGCGTGAAATTGCGCAGAACGAAAATATGATACATAGACTTCGTACTGACCGTGTTGCTTACGAGAAAGCTGAAAAAGAATTGGCAAAACAATCAGCAAGTATTGGTACGATGATTAATCGTTCAACAAGTAAAAGTGATGTAAAAGTTGCATCGGGTTTTATTAAACCGATAGCAGGAAGAATTACGTCGCCGTTCGGTTATAGAACTCACCCGATATTTAAAAGTCGTACGTTCCACTCAGGTGTTGATATTGGTGGGCAATATAGGGGTGAAGTTAGAGCCTCTAATTCAGGAAAAGTTATTTACACGGGTTGGTATGGAGGTTACGGTAAAGTTGTAATTATTGATCACGGTACTGTTAATGGAAATCCGACTACAACGCTTTATGCTCACTTGGATTCGATTTCTACTTCGAACGGAGCTTATGTAAATAAAGGTCAAACAATAGGTAGAGAAGGAACAACAGGATATAGTACAGGGCCGCATTGTCACTTTGAAGTCAGGGTTAACGGTAAACCTGTAAATCCGCTTAATTATATTTAATAGAGGTAAATAAATTGAATAAAATAATTAAACTATCACTAATCATAATGATTTTTACAATATTTTCATTACCAACATTTGCAATTGAGAATGTAGTAGAAAATCATTCGCAAAATTTAACCGAATTTTCTGATTTTACAGGCGAAACATTTTTTAAATCAAAATATGAGATAGATGAAGAACGTCAGAAAAATTTGCAGCAAATGAAAAGAAAATATTACAGAAGATTTCTTGTTAATGAAGGTGATAGTACGTTTAATTACTCTAACAGAAAGAGTATGCCGCCTTTGAAGAAATTAAGATTAGGTGTTGTAAGATTAAAAGATAAAGTGAGTGCGAGTAGAACTGCAAAAAAGGCTGCAAAAGAAGCTGCAAAAAATGCCGAAACTGGTAATGATATTTCTGAAGAGGCTTTGCAAGTTGAAGATAAATCAGAGGTTATTGAAAATGAAGTGATTGCAGAAGAAGCAGAAACTGCTCAAACAATGATAAAATGTAAAACAATGAAGTATCTTCCCGAAACAAATGAAATGGAAGCTACGGGTAATGTCGAAATAAAATTTCCTCAGCAAGATATATATTTGTATGCTGATAGAATGACTTACGATACTGTTAACAGTATTATACAACTATATGATAATGTTAAAGTTATCCGTCAAGGAAATGAAGTTTTGGGTGAGTATATAAAGGTAGATTTGAATAATGAAACAGGTTTTTTGAAAAATCTTAAGGCATCGGAATATAATATAGATATTATTGCCGAAAACGGTTATATGTTTGGTGATACAATTGTTGCCGAAAATGGTAAGATAACATCAAATATGGATAATCTTTTGGAACTTCGTTCATCTGGTTTTGGTGAAGATTTAAAAAGATTTATTATCCCGAAAGAAGATATGTCGTTTTTGTTGAATGATGCAGGAAATAGCAGATATACAGTAAAAGTAAATGAAATTAAAATCAATGCAAAAGCTGCACATGATAAAATAAGTTTAAAAAATCCTAAAGTCTATTCAAATAAGACCGGTAAAAAAGTATTAGCATTGCCATCATTGACGTTCTATACAAATAAAGAACATGATTATTTTGAGGGTAATTATCCGGAATTGGGTTCTTATGCCGGATTTGGTATGTTTGCCGGTCCTGGAGTAGTTTTGGAAACTCCTTATGGTTCAACGTTGAAACTTATTCCAACTGTTAGCTACAAGAAAAAGATAGGTTTTGGTGGTATTGCAAGATTTAAAAGCGGTACAAATCAAACTGATGTTGGTTATAATACCGCAGCACAAAGATTTCTATTAAAGGGTTATCAAAGATTAGATGATCATTTGTATTTGCAATATGGCGCAAATTCATATATGGATAGCTGGTTTATGGGACAATCATGGTTGGGATACGGTGGAGAATTACTTTTTGAAAAAGGATATACTCATAAGGATTTTCTTTTTAACAAGGCTAATGCAAATTTTAGACATAGAATTTCAGCCGGTATGTTTAGGGAAAACGCACGCGGCAATGATAATGAATATTTTAACGGTTATCATAAAATGGGTACTGCAAGATTTAAATATATGGCAGAATATAATCAAAAATTATATTCAATGTTTGGTGATGAAGATACTACAAATAATAAAGGTTGGAAACAACTTGACTTGAGATTGATTTCTCAAGGTTCTGCTGCTTTATACGGGACTGGTGATACTCAATTTGTTGGCAGAATAGGACCGAGAATTGATTCTCAGTACAAGTTTTGGCGTCAGGAGCTCGGATATTATTTTACAGGATATAGTGATAATACCCCTTTAGTTTCTTTTGACGCATACAGATATGGACATTCTAATATTTATGTTAGAGAATATTTAAGACTGCATAAATTTTTAACTTTGGGATTATATGGCTCATATAATTTATCTGATGATATATATGATTACCAGTATAAAAAACAGTCTAGATTAAGAGAAGCAACAGTTTATGCTTCATTAGGTCCTGATGATTTAAAATTGAATTTGGGATATGATTTTATAAGACAAAATACATATTTTGGAGTTTCTGTTGCTATGAATACAAAGGGTTCTTCAGTTGAGTATAAGAAAATAGAAATGAAAAATTTTGATGAATTCGGAAAAGTTAAGGGTGAACAAAATAAAGTAGAAAAATTTGAATTTAGTCCACCTCCAAGTCCGTATAAGTCAAAAGCAGTTGTTGAAAATTTAGAAGATTCTACTACATATATGAAGGGCGAACTATTATGATGACACGAAGCGAAATAGAAAATTTACTTATAGAATACGGTAAATTAATGGGTAAAAAAAATCTGACTCCGGGCATGTCAGGTAATATGTCATACAGATATGGAGATAAAATTCTTATAACAGCCTCCGGTACTGCAAACGGGTATTTGGATAAAAACGATATTGTATTAATGGATTATGATGGTAATGCTATTTCAGGTGAAACAAAAAAGCCATCAAGTGAAAAATTAATGCACGTTGCTATATACAAAAAAAGACCTGATTTAAATGTAATTTTACACGTACATTCTCCATATTTATCTTCATTTGCGGCAGCAGGCATTCCTTTAGATAAACCTGTTATGGCAGAAAATACATTTTATTTTGGAAAAATATTACTGGCTGATTATGCATTGCCTTCAACAGTTGAATTAGCACAAAATATTGTAAAATATTTTGATGATTACGATGCTGTTTTAATGGCAAATCATGGTTTTGTTGTCGCTTCAAATGATATAAAAGATGCATATTTAAAATTAGAACTTGCAGAATCTTATGCGCAGATTGTATTGAATACTTATTTGTTAGGTGGTGCAAATATTTTGAGCTGCGAACAGGAAAAAGCAATTTTAGCTTTACGAAAAAAATAAGTTTATTTCTTTAAAACTTTTGTTTCAGACGACAAAACGTATGTTTTTATAACATTTGTCTTTGGTTTTGTAATTTTATTTTTAATTGGTAAGGTTTGGTATTTGTTCACAGATTAATTATATAATGTAATTATGTTAAGTTTCATCAGTATTTTGTAGTTTATGGGGTTAGTTTTTGGTAAAATAAAACTTAGTTACAGGTCGGAAATATGAATTTAAAGCAAAAGATAATACTAATTACAGTCATAATTTGTGCCGTAATTGCAATAATTTTTGTAAATACTTGGAACGGAATGCGCTCTGAGTCAGATAGCTTGCGAATTTATGCTCAAGGGCTTGAATATTATAAATTAAATGATTATAAAAAGGCCTATGACTCATTTTCTAAGGTGTCAAAGAATTCCGCATTGAAGCCTGCTGCCATATATAGACAGGCAAAATGTGCAGAGAGTATGCAGTCAAATAAATTGGTAATGAAACATTATAAGCAGTTAATAAATCATTATCCAAATTTTGCACTGTCTGTAAGGATAAAATACCTTTTTGCACAAAATATTTATGACAAATCTCCGCGTAGGGCAAGGCGTCATTTTAATAATATTGTAAAAAAGTATCCGTTAAGTGAGTATGCGATAGCTTCAAAATATTATTTAGGTCTAATTCAGATTCTTGAATTGGAAGGTGTTACAAATCCAACAAAGCTTGCGCTTGATATGCAAAAGGCGGAAGATTATTTTAAAGCCTATTTGAAAGATGCTCCGGCAGGACGTTATGCAATATATAGTATAAACAAAATTAAAGATTTAAACCCTAATTCATTAACCGGCGAGGATAATCTTATTATTGCCCGTTCTTATTATGCATTAGGAGAATTTGAACTTGCTAAAAAGCATTTGGAACAAACAAATGTTGCATACAGTTGGTGCGATATTGTTAAAAACTATTATGAACTTAGAAAATACGATAAAGTAAAAGAATATACCCAAAAGGGTATTTCTAAATATTCACAATATGTAAAAAAAGAAGATTTATACAAAGCTGTTGATTTGTATTTGCAAACTCAAACTGGCAATAAAAATAATACTTTAGCATACTTAAGTGATATATCAAAGGGTGGTTCAGGTGAAGATTATATAAAATATTTAACTTGCATGAATGCTCCATTAGAGTATCGAGATGCTTGTTATTCTGATTTGTATTATAAATTTCCTGACGGAAGATTTGCGGCAGATGCATTATCAAATGTAATTTTTGCAAATATAAAATATGGTCGCTATAATGCAGCAAAAAAATTAGGACAAGAACATTTAAGTAAATATTCAAATGTAAATTCGACTCCATTTGTGTATTTTTGGCTTGCAAAAGCAGAAGAACGTTCTAAAAATTATGAGGGTGCGCGTTTTTATTATAAAAAAGTTATGGATTTGTATCCTGATTCATACTATGCTTATCGTTCATACATTGATGTGTACAGAATTGATACTTCTTTGTTTGTATCTGATATTGTTTATAAACCGGTTGTATTTCCTTATGAACATTCAAAAGATGGGGATATGGTTGTAAAGTTGGCTTTATTAAAAGATTATGGCTTAGTTAATGAATTGTGTAAGAATGATAAATTCGTACAAAGCTGGCTTGCTTATGAAAGAGGAGAGTTTAATTCATCGGTAGTTCTTGCAAGAGATGCTATGGATAAATTAGATAAAAAACCTCCAAAAACAGATTTTAGGTGGAGATTGGTATATCCTGTGCATTATTATGATATTATCAAAGAATTTACTTTAAATAATAATCCTGTGCTGTTGTTAGCAATGATAAAAGAAGAAAGTCACTTTGATGCAAAAGCAACAAGCTCTGTTGGGGCAAGAGGTTTAATGCAATTGATGCCCCAAACAGCCAATGAAGTTAAAAACGCTTATGGATTAGTTTATCCTGATGCAAATTATTTGTATAATCCAAGATATAATATCCAACTCGGAAGTATATATATGTCAAAACTGAAAAAAATGCATAACGGTAGTGATTTTTATTCTGTTTTGTCTTATAACGGCGGGGCAGGCATGGTTAATGCTTGGAAAAATAATATTACATACGATTACAGAGATGATTTGTTGGAACAAATTCCATATCCTGAAACGCAAAATTATTTAAAAAAAGTTTATAAAGCATATTGGAACTATGCAAGAATTTACGGTGAAAAATAAATATTTTATAAGTTATATATTTATGCGTTTGTGTTATAATTATAGATGTTGTTAGAAGAGCAAATTAGGTTTAAGATGGAATATTTAAACTATTCAGCAATAGTAATAGGTAGTGGTTTGGCAGGATTGTATTCTGCGATTAAAATTGAGCAAAACTTGCAAAGTGGAAAAGTTTTACTTATTACAAAAGCTGATTTAGGTGAAAGTAATTCAAGATATGCTCAAGGTGGTATTGTCGCTGTATTAAAGGATAATACTGAAGATTCTGTTGCATCGCATATTACAGATACACTTAATGCAGGTGCTGGTCTAAGTGATTTTAATGTGGTTAAATATATTTCCGAATATTCAGATGAAGTTATAAAAGATTTAATTTCATTGGGTGTAAATTTTGATAGAGATGAAAATGATAATTTAATATTTACTTTAGAAGGTGCGCATAGTGTTAAAAGAATTTTGCATTGTAACGGAGATGCAACAGGCAGAGGGATTGAAAAGAGATTATCTTCTCTTGTAGCTCAAAATGAAAATATTACTAAGCTGCAAAATACAATTGCAGTAGAGTTAATTACAGAAGATGAAACTTGTAAAGGTGTAGTTATATTTGACGGTGCAAATTATAAAGCAGTTTTATCACCGGTTGTTATTCTTGCTACTGGTGGTTTGGGACAAATATATAAAAATACAACAAATCCAAAGTGTGCAACAGGTGACGGTTTAGCACTTGCATATAATGCCGGTGCTATTATGCAGGATATGGAATTTGTGCAATTTCACCCTACCGCCCTTGCTGTTGAAGGAGAAAATAAAAATTTTTTAATAAGTGAAGCTGTTAGGGGCGAAGGCGCAAAATTAGCTGACAGAAACGGTAATTATTATATGTCGCAGTATCATGAACTCGAAGATTTAGCTCCAAGGGATATAGTTACACGAGCAAATTATGAACAAATGGCTAAAAGTGGAGAAGATTGTGTATTCCTTGATGCTACTTTGATTGATAGCGATAAATTAAAAAAACGTTTTCCTAATATTTCGCAAATTTGTTTAAAAAATGATATAGATATTTCAAAAGATTATATACCTGTACACCCTGCTGCGCATTACTTTATGGGCGGGGTTAAGTCCAATGTCGATGGTAGAACCTCTATAAAAGGCTTGTTTGCAATAGGTGAAACTGCTTCAACCGGTTTACACGGGGCAAATCGTTTAGCCAGCAATTCATTATTGGAATGTGCTGTTACAGCCTATTCTTTAGCGAAATATGTTAAGGATAATTATATTTCCTCAACAATTCAATTAACAGAAAATATAGAAAAAAGTTTAAAAAAGTATTCGCAAGAACTTGGATTTATTGAGTATGATACAGATGCGCTAAAGGCTGAATTACAGGATATAATGTGGAATGGTGTCGGAATTATAAGAAGTGAAGAAAGTTTAAAGACTGCAAATACTCAATTACATAATTTAAAGACAAAATTTTTGAGAAATTCAAAATGTTTAAATATTTCGGAGTATGAATTTAAAAATATGTTAACTGTTGCGCAGTTAATAGTAAATGCTGCGATTAACAGGAAAGAATCACGGGGGGCTCATTATAGAACGGATTACCCTTATACAAAAGACATTGCCGAACATAATTGTATTATTAAACAACAAGGAGAGTTAAGTTTTGTTAGATAATTTTTTAATTGATAAGCATGTATTAGCTGCTTTAGAAGAAGATATTGGGTTTGGAGATATCACGACTGATAATATTGCAAATGAAAATGATATATTAATTGCAAAATTAAATACGCGTACAGATGGTGTATTGTGTGGAACTAGAGTCTTTGAAAGAGTTTTTAAATTATTATCAGATAATGTAAGTGTAGAATTTTATTTTAAAGATGGTGATTTTATAAAAGCAGGTGATAATGTTGCTGTTATTAGTGGTTCTGCAAGTGCCGTTTTGAAAGGAGAAAGAACAGCATTAAATTATATACAAAGAATGAGCGGTATTGCAACCGAAACAAAAAAATATCAAGATGCAATAGGTTCTTTAAAGGCTAAAATTTCTGATACAAGAAAAACAACACCTAATTTTAGAATATTTGAAAAGTATTCTGTATATGTTGGAGGGGCTTGCATTCACAGATTCAACCTCGCAGATTGTGCAATGATTAAGGATAATCATATAAAACTTGCAGGCTCAATAACAAATGCTGTTAATAAAATAAGAAAAAATATTTCTCATACTCATAAAATAGAAGTGGAATGTGATACTTTTGAGCAAGTAAAAGAGGCTGTTGAGTGCAGTGCTGATATTATTATGTTGGATAATATGTCTTGCGAACAGATGAAAGAAGCTGTTGAGTATATAAATGGAAGAGCAATTGTCGAAGCAAGCGGTAATGTTAATATAAATACAGTAAATGAAATAGCAAAAACCGGTGTTAATATTATTTCATCAAGTGCAATTGTTGCTAAAGCTCCGACTTTGGATTTAGCTTTGGATATTGACTAATTTGATTCTTTTTGTTCTTCTTGTTTCTCAGATTTATTAAAAGGTGCTTTTGCTGCAGAAACTACAGTTTCAACTAAACCTTTAGCAATTTCTTTATTTACATCAAAATGGTTTTGGGTATAAGCATCTTCAGGTGTTTTAAATTTTTCTTCAGCTTTATTTGCGGCATTTTCTATCGTTTTATTAACGCCTTCTTTTACAGCTTTTGCAATTGAACTGGCAGCTTTACCTATTCCCTTTGCTATTTCACCCCAAAATGCTGCGTGTACGTCTGTATGATTTCTTGTAAATGCATCTTCAGGAGTTTTATAATTTTTGTCTGCAACTTCTGCAGCTTTATTAATTGCATTATCTATAAAAGATGAACTATTAGCAGTTTTGCCTTTGAAGTTTAGATTAATAGGTGTTATATACATTGAATTTCCTTTCTGGTTATACTATTAGAAAATATACAAATATCTTTTTTGCTAGAATTAAATGTATTTTTTACAATTCTTAATGTTATTTGTTAAAAATTTTCATTATAATACCTATTAAGCCGCCATCTTCACTTTCTGCATTTTTATAATCTTTCTTTTTGCTTTCTAATTTTTCAATTTTTTTCTTTATATTATTAGTTTCTTCTTCGTTGAGTGCTGTTGATGATAAATATTTTGTGTAAAAATCAGCAGCTTTATCAGCTTGTTTTATTTTTTCATATCCTTGAGCAAGTGATTTTAAAACAGCAGAGTTTCGTTTATCTGTTTCAAATAATTTTTCGTAGTATTCAACTGCCATTTTATAATCACCAATACTTTCTCTAAATTCTCCAAGTCGTTCTAATGCTTTTTTATTATTAGGTTCTAGTTGATGTAATTTTTCATAAAATTCAGCAGCATGTGTTTTATCTTTCATTTCATCTAATAATTCTGCAATTGTTAGAATTAGGGCAGAATCATTATTTTGAAAATTATATGCTTGCATATATTCATTAAGTGCAACATCTTTATTTCCTCTTAGTTGGTTATATTTAGCCCAGTTATAGTGTTCTTCAAAGTCATTACCTTGTTCTTCATATATTAAGGCTCTCATTTGATATATAAGAGGTGAATTTTTTTCAAATTTAGCAAATTCATTAACATATTCAAAAGATTTATCAAACTCTTTTTGTGCATAATAAAATTGTGCAACAAGTGTTAAATATTTTGGATTTTTTTTGTAATCTGAATTCATTTCTTCAATTTTTGTTTTCGCTTCATCAAAATTATTTTCTTCGATTAGGCATCTAAGTTGAACCAACCTGTCAGAAGATGTTTTAGCTGCTTCTGTTGGTTGATTATTCTTTAAATATATATTTGCAAGTGTATCTTTAATTCTTGTTGTATCGTGACCATCGTTAATAGCACGTTCAAGTATTTCTGCTGCACTTGACAATACATCTTGATTTTCATATATTTTTGCAAGATTTAAATATGCATCTTCAGGTGCATCATGTGTATCCAATATTCTCAAATATTCATCAATTGCGTTATTTTCTTTTCCTATATTTGCATATATACCGGCTAGTATAAATCTTGTCATATTTGCTCTGCCTGAATCAGGAGCTTTATCTAATGCTTTTTTAAAATCACCTGCTGCGTGTTCAAATTTTTGTTGTATAAGGTGTAGATTACCTCTATATGTGTAATATTTATATTTATCAGTGTTTATAAAGGTATCCATCAATTGCTCGTATGCAACTTCATTTGTAGGATCAAATTCCAATATTTTTGTAAAATAATGTTCGGCATCTTCTGTTTTTCCCAAAATGCTTGCTATATGTGCAGTTCTTTGTAAAATCTCAATGCTTTTGGGTCTTGCATTTAAAAGTTTTTTATATTCATCATAAGCTTTTTCGTATTCTTCTTGTTCTTCAAATTGTTCTGCTAATTCTATTGACATATTAATCCTTTCAATTGTTTTTTTATAATTATAAATCAAATTATTTAATGTTTATCTGTACAGTTGGTTAATTATATTTATTTTGAGCTTTTTCAATACCATTTCCCAGATAAAATTTAATAGCTTCATTTGCAAGTTTTATGCTTTCTTTTAATTGCGGTTCTTGTTCTTTTAAAAAATTTTGTAATACAAAAGCTTCAGATGGTATTGGCGGTTGCGGACCTATTCCGAATTTTAATCTGTCAAACTTGTTAGTTCCAAGGTGTTGAATAATTGATTTTATTCCGTTATGTCCGCCATCAGAACCGTTTGCTCTAAATCTTAATCTTCCTAAATCAAGATTTAAATCATCATATATAACGAGTATATCTTTTATATCAATTTTGTAGTAATTAGTAACTAAACTAACAGCTTCTCCCGATAAATTCATAAATGTTGTCGGTTTAATTATTATAATATCTTCATTATTATATTTTATTTTTGTGAATAAAGATTTTAATTTAGTTTCTTCTCTAAAAGAAAATCCGGAGTTTATCCCCCAGTAGTCAACAATCATAAATCCTGCGTTATGACGCGTAAAATTATATTTATCACCGATATTTCCAAGTGCTGCAACTAATTTCAAGTTATCATCTCCGTTATTTGTACAAAGTACTTTATAATTATAATTTTAACGCAAATAAATATTGCCAACGGTATTATCTACCTTTCGCTTAACAAAATGATAAAAAACGGTTAATTTAGGATACACGGAGACTCCAAAAAAGTATCAAAATAATAGGGGAGATAAATAATGAAATCAGAACAAAAAGCAAAAGCAATTATAAAAGAAAAGAGTTCAAAAAAGGTTAGTGATTTTTTAGAAAAAACAGGATTACACAAAAAAGACTTTGCTGAAATGATAGGTGTAACTTTATCTTATGTATATAATTTAATTGATAATACTATACCTTTTTCAACAAGAAGTACAACAATAGAACGTATTGCAACTGTTATGGAGATTGAGCCTGAAGAATTTGAAGAATATAAAATTCCTCAAGAGCCAATATTAATTGACGAATCCGTAGAGTTTATAAAAGATAATTTGTCAAAAAAAGGTTTAAGTGTAGTGAATTTCTTAAAATCTTTTCCAAGGAAAAAACGATTAGAAACAGTTGATATATTAAGAGGTGCATTACCTTTACCAATTGATTATAAAGAATTAAGCATGATAGGGCAAGTATTGGATTTAACAACTGATGAAATATATCCGATTTGGGAAAATAGAGTAAAACAAGTTTTGGAATCCGGCGGAATGAATATATATTCAAATTCAGCATTGGTAAATTCCATGTTTGAATGTGCAAAAAAATATATAGATTTAAAGTAAGTAAAATAAGGAGTTTTCATAAGACTGGCAGAAAATGTCAGTCTTTTTAAAAAAAGTAGTTGACTTAAAATTTTTTTCTTGCTAAATTATATTTACACGGAATTAGATATTCCCACTTGATGACTCGGTAGTTCTTTTATAGAGGGACTCGACTGAAAGGTGGATAGTTAGATGTTTCACCCCCGAGAGCAAGTTAAACTGAATTAAAAAGTGAGGGCATGTAGCTCAGCAGGTAGAGCA
>DJYG01000021.1 GCA_002450015.1 Cyanobacteria bacterium UBA6984
AGCTTGTCTAATCCACCAAGTTGCGTAAGTGGAAAATTTAAAACCTCTTTCGTGGTCAAATTTTTCAGCCGCTCTAATTAAACCCAAGTTTCCTTCTTGAATTAAATCCAAAAATAGCATACCGCGACCTACATATTTTTTAGCGATACTTACAACTAAACGAAGATTTGCTTGTACCAGTTTTCTTTTAGCAATAGCCCCAGGAGTTCCGCCTTTTATAATTGCTCTTGCAAGTTCAATTTCTTCATTTGCAGACAATAATTTGATACGTCCTATTTCACGTAAATATAATCTAACAGGATCATCGACAGCAATTCCTTTTGGAAGTTCCATATCTTCTTCTTTTTCTTCTTCGCTGTCTATCATATAAACATCGTCATAGTTGGCTTTACCGTCAATTTTTCCGGCAGAAACTATATCTTCGATATTATCAGTGCTAATTTCAACATTCATAAACGATGCACCATTTTCATCGGCATCATCTTTATCACTGTCTATTCCAAGCATATCAAGATTTTCTTCTTCCATTATATTAACAACTGAACTTGATTGTCTTTTCTTTGTCATTTAACTTCACCGGTCCTTAATTTGTTTAATTTATCCCTAAGCTGCATTTGAATTTTTAGCGCTTCGGTTTCATCATCATTTGCTTTTTCGTATATTTGTTTTAATTGCTTGCGTTCTTCATCACGCTTACAATATTCTATTTTTTCAATATTTTCTTTGATAACAATATCAATTTCATCTTCTTTTAATTCTGAAAAAGAATCGGAAATACAGATTAAATCTGTGATTATTCCTTGAATTTCAACGTTATTTGCGAATTCGACATATAACATATCTATCAATTCACTAACATTATTTACGGTATTTATTAATTTGTCAATTGTATTTTTTACAATTAGTAACGTTTTATTTGTAAAAGTTACACTTTTTATTTTTGATGACAAATTTAAGGCGAAATTTATATTGCCCCCATATATAAAATACAAACTAAGCAGGTTTTTTTGCGCAATTTCTTCAATTGATGAAGAAATTGTTACATTAACAATATTAGTTTGTGGAATCGAAAAATCATTGTTATCTGGAAGATGAATTTCTTTTTCTAAAGCTTTTTCATCAATATCAAGTGCTGATGATACAATTTTTATATATTCTGATTGAATTATAGGGTTTTGAACTTCATTTAAAATAGGTACAATATCTTTAACAAGCTCAGATTTTTGCTGTGGACTGACGGCTTCAGATTTTTTCTTTAATAATTCATTAAGTTGAAAATCAAGCAGTAGTGGTGCATTATCAATATAAGCCTTAAAAGCATCTGAACCAGAATGTCTTATAAATTCATCAGGATCTTTTCCTTCAGGTGGTGCAATGACTCTGATTTCGCATGAATACTTGTCTTCGCTGCTGTTAATATGAGATTCATCAAATTGTTTGATGTTTCCTAATCCTTGAAATGCAGATTTAATAAGTTCTCCGCCTCGTTTTGTTGCGTTTTGACCGGCTTTATCAGTATCAAAAGAAAGATAAATTCTTCTGCTTTTTGTATATTTAGAAAACATTTTGACATGTTCAAGCGTAAGAGAAGTTCCGCACGAAGCGACTGCATTATGTATTCCGTGAGATTGAGCTGATATTACATCAAAATATCCTTCCATAATTATAACGGAATCTTCTTGTTTGATGGCTTCTTTTGCAGTATATAGTCCGTATAAAATCTTACTTTTATTATAAATTTTTGAATCCGAAGAATTTAAATATTTCGGATTTTGTCCGTCTTCTATTGCTCTTGCGCCAAATGCAATATATTCACCGTTTTCATTTTGAATAGGTATTATTATTCTGTTTCTAAAGCGGTCAATGTAATTACCTTGGCTTGATTTTATTATCAAACCGGCATCAACAAGAATTGAATCGTCAAATTCCCGTTTTAGCCTTTTATAAAGTTCGTTAGGTTCTTTAAGTGCCAATCCCAATGAGTATCGTGAAATTACAGCAGGTGTAATATCTCTGTTTGCAAGATATTTCACAGCAGTATTGTCTTGAGCAGAAGTTAGAAGGACATCTTGATAAAATTGAACGGCTTTTTTACAAGCTTCCATCATCAAAGCACGTTCTTCTTTTTTATTTCCTACATTACTTTTGAATTCAGGTAGAGGTATGTTATATCTTTCTGACAGAAATCTTATCGTTTGAGAATAATCCCAGTTGTGTAATTTCATTAAAAATGTTATGGCATCACCGCCTACACCGCAGCCAAAACATTTAAAAATACCTCTTTCAGGAGTAACAGAAAATGACGGCGTTTTTTCACCATGGAAAGGACATAGTCCCCAATAAGTTTTACCTTTTTTTTTCAGTACAACTTCTTCAGATATAATATCAACAATATCAATCTGATTTTTTATTTGTAATACTGCTTCTTCATACGCCGATACCATAATAATATTTTAGCATAATTATAAATTATGTTATAATCAATTTATGAAAAATTATTTTATAGATACACATTCTCATATTGATATGATTGAAGATGTAGAGCTTGACTCAATAATAAATGGTGCAAAGGAAGTCGGAGTAGAAAAAATAATTATACCTGCTGCCAATGAATCTTCATTTGAACCTATGCTTGAAATATGTTCAAAATTCGAAAATGTTTATTGTATGTTAGGTATTTTTCCGGAAGAAGTAAAAACTTGGTCTGATAAAACTGAAGAAAAAATTATAAATCTTGCAAAATCAAATGACAAAGTTGTAGGGATAGGTGAAATAGGTTTAGATTATTATTGGGATACAAGTTTTACTGCCTTACAAAAACAAATTTTTATAAAGCAAATTGAAATTGCAAATGAGTTAAAACTTCCAATTGCAGTTCATGATAGAGAAGCTCATAAAGATACCTTTGATATTATTACAAAATATAATAAAGGTTCAGATGTGTTGTTACATTGTTTTTCAGGCAGTGTAGAATTTGCAAGAGAATGTATAAAAGCCGGTTTTTATCTGGCATTAGGAGGAGTTGTAACATTTAAAAATGCAAAAAAAATGAAAGAAGTTGCAATAGATATGCCGTTAGAAAGACTTATGCTTGAAACGGATGCTCCTTATCTTGCACCTGTTCCATACAGGGGAAAAACAAATCAACCAAAGTATATTCCAATAATAGCGCAAGAGATAGCTAATTTAAGGAATACAAATGTTGAAGAAATTGCAAAATATACAACAGAAAATGCTGAAAAGGTGTTTAAAATTTGAAAAAAGAAAGATTAGACAAATACCTTGTTGATTTAGGTTATTTCGAAAATAAAAGTAAAGCTGCTGCATCTATTTTGGCCGGTGATGTGCTTATTAATGATGAAAGAATTACAAAAGCAGGTTTTCAAATAAATATAGAAAAAGAGTATGAAATAAGAGTAAAATCAATGCCTTATGTCTCCAGAGGCGGATTTAAACTGGAAAAAGCAATAAAAACATTTAATATTAGCGTTTTTGATAGAATTTGTCTTGATGCCGGAGCCTCAACAGGCGGATTTACTGATTGTTTGCTTCAAAACGGGGCAAAATTTGTATATGCGGTTGATGTCGGATATGGACAATTAGACTGGAAAATACGAAGTGATAAAAGGGTTAAAACAATTGAAAAAACAAATTTAAAGATTTGTTCAGCAGAGGATATTTACGCTCCTGATGAACCGCTTGCCGATTTATTGGTTTGTGATGTTTCATTTATTTCTTTAGAAAAAGTTTTGCCTAATTTTAAAAAGTTACTTGCTGATGAACAAGAATTAATTTGCCTTATTAAACCTCAGTTTGAAGCAGGTAAAGAACTTGTTGAAAAGGGTGGAGTAATTAGAAATAAAAATACACATTACACTGTCATTGAAAATGTTGTAAATTGTGCAAAAAATCTTGGTTATACTATATTAAACCTTACATATTCATCAATAAAAGGTCCTTGCGGTAATATTGAATATTTAATTCATTTGTCAAATAAAAGAAATGATTGTGTTGATTTTGAAATAAAATCAGTTGTTGATAATGCATTTATTGATTTAAATTCGTAGGTGCAGTTATGTATTTTTAGGCATATTTATTATAATTCTGTGAATAAAAATATCTATATTGCGGATTTAATGGCTTTTGGAATGTAATTCAACAAATCTGAAGCAAGCACGGAGTATTCAGTTAAGTCTTTACTCGCAAATTCTCCAGCTTTACCATGCAAATATACAGCTGTTTTACAAGCTTCAAAAGGCTTCATTCCTTGAGCTGTTAACCCTGTTATCATTCCGCATAAAACATCTCCTGTACCGGCTTTTGCCAGTGCGGAATTTCCCGTTTCATTTATATAAATATTTAATTTTTTTGAACAAACAACAGTATTATGTCCCTTTAAAACAGTTGTACACTTAAAATTTAATGAAATTTCAGTAGCTGCATCTTCAGGATTTGCAAGAATTTCTGATACATCTTTTCCTAGCAATCTTGAGGCTTCTTTGGGGTGTGGCGTAAGTATCAATCTATCAGGTAAAACCATTTTTTTAAATTTTGCCAAAAGATTTAAACCATCTGCATCTAAAATTACAGGTAAATCAAGAATTGCAAGTTCTGTCATAAACGATTTAAACATTATAATCGCAGGAGCATCTGTTGAAAATCCACAACCCAAAGAAACTACATCATAATTTTTAATAACATTTCTTGCTTGTTTAATCGGAACAAGCACAATGTCAGGAGTTTTGGCAGCAACTGACTGCAATACACTTGGAGAACTGGCAAGTGCAACATAACCACAACCGACTCTTAGTGCTGACATGCTTGATAAATATGCTGCACCTGAATAATTTGGCGAACCTGCAATATTTAAAACTTTTCCAAATGTACCTTTATGAGAATTTTGTTTTCTAACAGGAAGTTGTATTTCATCCATTTTAACCTACCTGTCTTATTGCCTCATACAAAACAATTGATACTGAATTTGAAAGATTTAAACTTCTTTGACCTTTTTTCATCGGTATTGTTATAGATTTAGCGCCTTCTGCAAATAATATTTCTTCAGGAATACCTCTTGATTCAGGACCAAATACTAAAAAGTCACCTTCCTTAAATGTCGTATCAAAATATGATATTTTTGATTTTGTAGTTAAATAGTAAAAATTTGAATTTGGAAATTGTTTAATCAAACTATCCAAATTATCAACTCGTTGTATATTTACACTATCCCAATAGTCCAGTCCTGCACGTTTAGTATATTTGTCGCTTAATGAAAAACCTAATTTTCCGACTAAATATAAATTAGCACCAGTACAAGCACATAATCTTGCAATGTTTCCCGTGTTTTGAGGAATTTCAGGCTCATAAAGTACAACATTAAACTGTTTAATATCCATTAATTCCATTATTTTTCTTCTTTTACAAAAAACTTTTTGCTTTCAAAGATAACAGGAACAGCTCTTAATACGCAAAGCAAAATTGCAATTTCAGCAGCTAAAGCTCCCAAAATTAATATACACCAAGCCCAAACTTCAGGCATGCCATAAGTATAAGCAATGATATAGAACGTAAATGCAATTGCTTTAGCAACGGCATACGAAATCTTCATAAACTTTGAACCGCAAATCCATTGGCAAACTTTATCATCAAGCATGCTGCCTTTTCCAAAAGGTATTAGTCCTTGTTCTAAAGCAACACTTCTTAAGCTGTCTGTTAAAACTCCTCTTGTTACCACAATCAAAGGGAATACAACCGGAATCCAACCCATGTGTGCAAACATAATCCAGTATGCATATTCAGCAATTCTATCGCCCATTATATCTAAAACTGCACCTAGTTTGCTTTCTTCATGAAATTTACGAGCAATATAACCGTCTAAACCGTCAAATGCAAAGGCTGTTATTGTTAAAATAAGTGCAGCAACATAAGCGCCGGTACATTCTTTAAAATACAGTAATCCGACAGCAATAAATACTAAAAATATTCTCGAAATACTAATTATATTTGCCATTTTTTCTCCTTTTTATACCTAAAAGTGCTGATATATAATATCAGCACCAAACCTATTGTTTTGTTCTTGATAAAGCAAAATCACGCTGATCTAAACTTTTTAATTTGTTTTCACTAAGCATAATTTTTTCAGCTTCTTCTAATATTCTTACAACGCTAAAACCATTGTCACCATCAGAACGTGCCTTAGTACCTTTTTCACAGCATGCAATAAAATGCTGACATTCAAGTTTTAAAGGCTCAATTTCAAGATAATCAATATGAATATCAGTTATAGAACCGTCTTTTTTATTATCGAAAACTTGTAATTTATTTTCTTGCAATGTATCATCAAGAATTGCTGTGGCCTTTGTACCTCTCACTAAAAGTCTTACATGTTTCATCGGTGTAATCCAACTATCTGTAATTTGACCAATTGCACCGCCTTCAAATTCAATTGAAAGATGTGTAATGTCCATAATTTCATTTTTTTCAGAAGAACAACCTACGGCAGATATTACTTGTTTAGGTTCTTTGCCTATTACATAAGACATCATAGAAACATCATGAGGAGCTAAATCCCACATAACACTTCTATCATTTTTAAAATAGTTAACATTTAATCTATCACTCTGAGCATAAACAACCTCACCTAAAACGCCGTCATCAACCAACATCTTTAAACGGTTTACAGCAGGGTGATACAATAACAAGTGACCAACCATAAGTACCAACCCCTTTTCTTCTGCAAGTTTTTTTAAGTCTTCAGCTTCTTTTGCAGATGTTGATATTGGTTTTTCAACATAAACATGACGTCCTGACTCTAGAACTTTTTTAACCATATTAAAGTGTGTATGGCTAGGTGTCACAACTGCGACAGCAGTAATTTCAGGATTACTTAAAACTTCATTAAAATCAGATGTTGTGTGTATTCCGCTATATTGCTCTTTTACTTTTTTTAAATTTTCTGTGTCTAAATCACAAACGGTATGTAGAACTTCCAAATTATAAAAGTTTCGTACAATATTTCTACCCCATAATCCGCAGCCTAAAACCGCAATCTTTTGTTTATTCATACCAGTTTCCTATATTCAATCACAAAAGAGGATTACTTAACATCCTCTTTTATTATAATTAAATTATTTGTAATTTTCATTGCGCAAGTTGGTAAAACAACATCAGTTAAGCCATCGGCAATACTAATAATTTTACCTGCGCCCAAAACAACATCTTCACCTTTGTACGAAAAAGTGTAATCAGTGTTTCGGTCTGATCTAATTGTTATTTTTTCCATAATTACTATCTTCTGTAAAATTAGTCAAAAACGTAGTTAATAATAGCAGCTTCTCTTGCTCTTTTAATTGCTTTAGCAACCATTCTTTGGTGTTCTGCGCAGTTACCTGTAACACGTCTTGGAATAATTTTTCCTGCTTCAGTTAAATATCTTTTTAACTTTGCAGCATCTTTATAATCAATTGATTCTACGTGGTCTGCACAAAAACTGCAAGTTTTTCTTTTTTTCTTATCATTTAAGTCTTGTTTTGCCATTTAATTTTCCTTTCTTATGCAAATATAACTTATTAATTCATATCCTAAAACGGAATTTCATCTTCTCCAATGAGTTCATCGCTCATTTCTGTATCTGAAAATTTTACTATATCTTCAGAAAAATCAGAAGATGACACTGATGATGCAGCCCCCATTAATTCGATTGCATTTGCATCAATTTCAAAAATCTTTCTTTCTGTTCCGTTTTCATTTTTTACGTTATTTGTTTGTAATCTGCCTTCTACAAGCACTCTTGTACCTTTTGAAACAGATGAAACAACTTCATCAAGTGAATTTCTTTTTACAAGAACTCTAATTAGAAGTTCTTCTTTTTCACCTATATTTAAAACAAAAGCAGACACCGGAACGTTGTTAGATGTAAAACGTTTTTCCGGATTTCTAAATACTGTACCTGTAACTACTGCTTTTGCTACTGTCATTTACTTTTCCTTATTAAACTGAAGCTTTTTCAGTAACATCTAAAAACATAACTCTTAAAACGTTATCGTTTAATTTTAATGCGCGTCTGAAATCTGCTACTTTATTTTCAGGCATTGACAAAACTGTGGTTACAAAGAAACCATCTCTTGATTTTTTAATATCATAAGCTAATTTTCTTCTGCCCATTTTATCTCTTGATTCAACTTTTCCACCCATTTCAGCTAAGTCAGCATCTATTTTTTCGATAACTTTATCAGCTTCATCTGTGTCTAAGTTTGGTTTTAAAATAGTTAATAATTCGTATGTTTTCATTTTTTCTCCTTGTTATATTATCTATTATATATTTTTATATTAACATAAACAAAAAAATTACAATAATTTTCGTTAATCATCTGTTAAGTTATTTAACTTAGATTAATTTAATTAATCTTTTTTGAGTTTAGCGTACTGATTTTAACAAATATCATTTTGTGCTAGCATTAATTAAAAAGAAAGGACAAGACATGTTAAAAAATATATTAAACATATTTTCACCAAAAGGAGTAATAACAGGCATACCGTTTTCAATAAACTATATAATTTTGCGTATTTTAGGTGTGTTTGTAAACTACACAGGATTATACATTTCATTTAACGGTTTAAATAATATTCCTATTGTTAGTTTTTTTTCTTTTATTTTATTTATTTTAAACATATTGGTTGTGTTGTTTATAGTTTTTAATTACAAACGAAGATTATTAGATATAACAGGAAATCTTATCTTTTCTATCATTACAGCGATTATATTTTCTGTCATTTTAGATTTATTCATTTTACTTGTTTATTTCAGACCTATATTATTGTTCATAGAAATGATTGCATTCCCAATAATCATTGCAATACTACCATCTAAAAATATTAACAAAGATGAATACTGGATAAATTTCAAAGACAAAACGTTTAAATTTTTAAAAAATCCCATAACTATATTTGTAATATTAATGATTTTAACTGATATAGGACTATTAAAATTTTCATTATATAAAAATAATAAAATAAGCAAAATTATACCTAATGGCCAAATGGAAAATCTTGTTATAAATCCACTTTCAGAATATTCAGGCAAGACAAAAGATGAAATTTTAAAAATTAGAAAAAATTACGTAACAACATCAATATTTAATAGTGAAAATTACAAACCAAACGAAACTGTATTTGGTCAAATAGTTGATAACAAACCTTGGTGGGGTATTGAACATATATCTTGTACCGATAAAAATATTGATTTAAAAAAGAGAGGACAAGGACTTTCTGAAGAAAGCAGATATTTAAATAATCCTAATTTGCTTGTAGGTGTTCAAATGAGCAAAAGCTTTATTAAGAACGAGCAGCTAAAAGATTTTTGTGCGGATAAAACTCTATGGTTTATTCCAAAGAAAATTTACTATGATAAACATAATAAATTAATTATAGTTACATATAAATCTTCGGAAAATATGACTGTTAAGATGAATAAAAAATATATTGAATATTTGTTAGTCGGATTGAATGCAAGAGATTTTGGATATGAATGGGGTTATGTATCAAAGTCGAATAATATTTTGTTTTTACCTAAAACACTTGATTCTCAAATGATAAATGAGAAACCAAAAAAATTCTTGGACTTTATTCATTTGGGCAATGCTTGTCAGGTTGAGGGTGGCTGCAACAATGCTTCACCTTATCAGCCGGAAATGACATTTCATTTTAAAAAAATGCCTGCTGATATGACAATGAGTTTATGGAAAAATAAGCCAATATATAAAAATCAACCCGCAGATATTTATGTAAAAATGATTTTTGACTAATTGCATTTATTAAAATTCATGCCAAGCGTTGAATAATTTTTTGTAAAAAAAAAGCTGCTATTTGCAGCTTATATACTTCATAATCTTGGGAGGAGATTTGGGGATAGTTGTACATGCATGATAGCCCAACAATTTTTTTTTTGTTAGTTCCATGCCAAAAATCGTAACAATTATTTACAATTAATTGGCATTTGAATTAAAATTTGTACATATAATTGAATTTTAGAGTTTGTCAATATTAAAACATTTTTTTGCTATAATTGAAATCAGTAAAGAAGTAAAAAGGAGAAAATTATGGCATCGCAAGTAAAAGCTAGTCACATTTTGGTTAAAACGGAAGAAGAAGCTAAGAATTTATATAACGAAATAAAATCAGGTAAAGATTTTGCCGAATTGGCAATGGAATATTCGTCATGTCCATCAGGCAGAAATGGTGGAGATTTAGGCTTTTTCCCAAAAGGAGTTATGGTAAAACCTTTTGAGGATGCTGCTTTTTCATTGGAAGTTGGAGAATTATCACAACCTGTTCAAACTCAATTTGGCTGGCATTTAATTCTTGTAACAGATATAGAAGAATAATATGAATGAATACATAAAAAATGCTCGTTTGTTTCTTGAACAAGAACAAATTGATTATTTGCTTGTGAATTCTACCAATAAGTTTTTGGTAGAATATAATTCACTGAATAAAAATTCAAGATATTTGTTAACGGGATTTTCAGGTTCAACAGGAGATGCTGTTGTATCAAAAGATAATGTATTTTTATTTGTCGATGGTAGATACCATATTCAGGCAGATTTAGAAGTTAATCACGATGATATTTCTGTGGTAAAGATGGAAATAGGGTGTTTTTTAGACGAGCTATATGCAAGAGTGTGTGAAAATAGCACAATTGGGATATGTTCCTATAAAAATTCTCAATATAGGTACAAAACTTTGGCTGAAAAGTTTAAGGATAAAAATGTAAAAATAAAACTTTTTGATACTGATCCTGTTGAAAATATCAGCAAAGATGAATTGCAAGCTATAACAGAAGTACCTGTTGAATTGTCAGGGCAAACAACAGATGAAAAAATTAAACAAGTTTCAAATACGTTAAAAGAAGATGAAGCAGTTATAATCAATAATTTAGAAGATTTATCTTATCTATACAATATCAGAAATTTTAACAAAGAGAATTCTTGTTCTGTTGAAGGCAAAGCAATAATAACAAAAAATCAAAATATTTTATTCAAAGATAACACCCTCTGTGATTTTGAAAAATTTATTAATAACTCAAAAAATATTAGTACATATTTTGTAAATGAAGTTGATATTACAGCAAAGGATTATCGGTTAATTGCTAACAAGGCAAAAAAATCTGAAATAAAAATTAAAAAATATATAAAAACAGATGCAGAAATTGAACATTATAAAGATGCATTTGAAAGAACAGATAAAGCGATTTTAGCAACAAGAGAATTTATACTAAATAATGATAATATTTCAGAATTTGATATAAAAACAGAACTTGAGAATAATTTTAAAAGATTTGGCGCAAAATGTCAGTCGTTTACATCAATTGTTGCTAAAGACAAAAATTCAGCACTTGCACACTATTCAAAATCTTCAAAAGAAGAAATAGTAAAAAATGGTTCTTTAATCTTAATTGATTGTGGGGGCTACTATGATGGCGGATTGGCAACAGATACAACAAGAGTATTTGTTAAAGGTGAACCGACAGAATTGCACAAGAAAGTATATACAAGCGTTTTAAAAGCATTTTTGCATGCGTTTAATATAAAAGATTATACTTGCGGATTTGATATTGACTATTTGGCACGATATTTTCTAAAAAATAATTCACCTGAGGGTTTTATATTTAATCACGGATTAGGTCACGGAATAGGTGTTAGTGTTCACGAAGGTCCGCCAAGATTGAGTACAGCTTGCCCTGATGCGTTCGTTGAATTTGAAGAAAACATGTGTTTTACAATTGAACCCGGACTTTACAGAAAAGATTTCTTTGGTGTAAGATTAGAGAACTCTTGCTATTATAAAAATGGTAAAATAAATTCATTTACCAAAATGTGCTATGAAAAAAAACTTATTGATTTTTCAATGCTCGATAAAAACGAACAAGAATGGTTGTCACAATTTGAGGTAAAATAATGGAAATTATAACAAGCGTTAACAATAAACTTATAAAAGAAGCGGCAAAATTAGAACAAAAAAAATATAGAGATAAAACCGGAAAATTTCTTATAGAAGGGCTTAAAGCTATTGAAGAAGCTTATAATTCAAATATTGAGATTGAGCAAGTTTTTGTAACGCAAGAAAAAATTTCCCACTACGAATTTTTAGAAGAAAAAATAGTATGTGTTGAAGAACCTGTATTAAAAAAACTTGCAACAACAGACTCAATACCTGATGCAGTGGCAATAGGTATTCAAAAGCACTATAATGAAAATATTCTATTAAGTTCTAAAAGGGTAGCACTATTTGAAAATATAAAAGATTTGGGGAATTTGGGTACAATTTTAAGAACAGCAACAGCATTTTCTCTTGATGCAATTATTTTATACGGAGATACTGTTGATTTATATAATCCTAAATGTGTAAGGGCATCTGTTGGAAATTTGTGGAAAACTCCCGTTTTTCAGACAAAAGATTTTTCATTTTTAGAAAAATATTTTAATGACTTTTCAAGAATTGCTACACTTCCTAAGTCGAAGGAAAGTACATACCTAAAAGACTTTCAACCTGAAGGGAAAAATCTTGTAATGTTTGGGGCAGAGGCTGATGGATTAAGCCAACAATTAATAAACTTTTCAACCCAAAAAATTACTATTGAAATGGATAACAAGGTTGAATCCCTTAATTTAAGTATGTCAGCAGGTATTATTTTTTATAAGTTATTTTTGTTATAAAATTCTATTATGAACACTGTCGAAGTAAAAAAGATTTGGGAAGAAATAAAACAGGATTTACAAAAACAAATTCCTGCAACAACCTTTGATACGTGGATTTCTCACTTAGAAGCTATTTCATCTGAAGAAAATTCTTTTACACTAATTTCAGGTGAATCGTTTGGTGTAAAATATATCCGTGAAAATTACTACAAAACTATTTTTGAATGCTTTAAAAAGTATTTTGGCAAAGAAATTATTGTAAATATTGAATTTAATCAAGAATATGCTGATAAAATAAAAAAGAATAAGTTAAAAGTTGAAAAAAAACTTGAAAAAGAAAAACAGCTTGAAGAAGAACATAAAAAATCAATTGAAAATCTTTCATACGTGAAATCTCTAAATATAAACTTGAGATATAGATTTGATAATTTTGTAGAAGATTCTAATAATAAAATAGCCAAAGCTGCAGCACAAGCAGTAGCGCAAAATCCGACAGCAAAATATAATCCACTATATATACAAGGTGGCTCTGGTCTTGGAAAAACCCATTTGATGCAGGCAATAGGACACTATGTAACAATGAAAGGAAATCTGAAGGTTCAATGCATAAAAACTGAAGATTTCATTAATGATTACGTTAACTCGACAGCATTTGTTCCTAATAAAAATACAACATCTGCAATGAATAAATTTAGAAATAAGTACAGAAATGTAGATATTTTATTGATTGATGATATTCAATTTATAGAAAATAAGAAGAAATGTATTGATGAACTTTTTCATACATTAGATACACTTTATAATGCAAATAAACAAATAGTTTTAACCTCGGATAAATTACCTAAAGATTTACCCGAAATACCAAAACGATTGCGTACGCGATTTGAACAAGGACTTGTAGTTGAGATAAAGCCACCTGAATTTGAAACACGGGTACAAATATTAAAAAACTTAGCAAAAGAAAAAGGAATAGAAAATATATCACAAGATGTCTTTGAATATATAGCAAAATATTATAAAGACAATGTGAGAGAACTTGAAGGCGCATTTACCAAGGTAAATGCCTATTCAGATATTGAACAAGAGCCTATTACTCTTAAATATGCGAAGCAAGTATTAAAATGTGAAGAAAATTTAAATAAACCAACAATTAATTCTATTATTGATTATATTGCAAATTTTTATAATGTGACTTCAGAAGATATAAAAAGCACATCACGTGTGCAAAATATTTCAAATGCCAGAGCTGTTGTTTGTTATATAGCAAGGGAAAAATTACAAAATAGCTACGAAACTATTGCTGTGAAATTAAATAAACGTCACCAAACAGTTATGTATGCGGCTGATAAAGTAAAAAAAACAATAAAAACTGATAATAACTTAAGAAACGACGTTGAAATAATTATAAAAAATTTAGGTTTATAAAATAATTCGAAAACATAAAAAAAACAGACTCGCACGATGTGCGAGTCTGTTTTTGTATTCTATTTAAATTAAACTAAAGAAGTCATTTCGATAGAAGAAACCATTTTTGAATCTCTCAAAACTGACATCATCATGCCGTTTCTGTTAGCAATTTCCATTAAGTTGCTGATTACACCTAACATAGAAATTTTAGATTCTAATCTGTTGATGCAAGAACCGCATCCGATAACACTAGCACCTGCTGCAAATGCAAATGGAGCTGTCATTGTGTTGATATTAGAAGCTGTCATAATTGGTAATTCAATATTTCTTGATAATTCTAATGTGTTAGAAATAGTTAATTCAGCTCTGTTTAACCATAATCTTGAACCTTCTAATTCAGTATTCATTTCAGAAACGTAACCTTCTGTTTGAATTAAATCAATGTGCATTTCTTCTAATTTTCTAGCTAATGAAATTTGTTCAGAAATTGGTAACATACCTGGGATAGTTACTGAGAATAGGATTTCTGATCTGTGTTCTTGAATTAATGATAAAGTTTCTTCAACTAAGCTGATGACTTGAGAAGAAGTCATTGATAAACCTTCTCTGTATAATGATTCAAAGTTACCTAATTCGATAGCATCTACATTGTAGATATTTACAGCTTCTGCTAATTCCATAGGAACAATTGATGAAGCCATTAACATAATATCAGAATTTGATTCAGAAATTAATCTTTGAGATAATTCTAAAACTTCTTGTTTTGCAGCAACATCAATAGCTGTAGCTTTAGCTTCGATAGCTGAAGAAACAATCATTTCTACTCTTTCTAAATCAATGTTGTTAATACCAGAAATAACTTTTAAAGCTCTTTTTTCGTTCATAGCTTGTTTGAACATTTCAATACGTCTCATTTTTAAATTTTCCTTTCCTTACTCATATCTCAATTAAAACCTGACGTTTGGTTTCAATGTAATTATAAATTAAAGGTTTAATTGTTGCAATAATTACACTTATTTTTGTTACATTGGTAGTAGCTTTTTAAAAATAAAACTTCTATAATGAGGCTGTGAGAGGGGATTTTAGGGATTATGTTAAAAAAAATAATTATTACGATATGTTGCGTTTTTGTTACAAATGTCGCAGTTTTTGCGTATGATTCTGAAGAAACAATTTATATGAATGTTTATGAAAAGATAAACCCTGCAATTGTATCGATAGATGCTGAATTACCAATAGGAGTTTCCAGTGGAACAGGTTGTATAATTGACAAATCAGGAATAATATTAACAAGTTCGCATGTGGTGGAAGGGAGCAAAAATATAGAAGTTACACTACACAATGGGCATGTTTATAAGGCAAGCATAATAAAAATTGGCAAAACTGATATAGCACTTATTAGTATAAAATGTAAAGAACATTTAAATGTAATTTCACTTGGAAATTCTGAAAATATAAAGGTCGGACAAAAAGTTATGGCAATAGGTAACCCTTTTGGATTTAATGGAACATTGACTCAGGGGATAATTTCAAGAATTGATTATGCAAAAGACAAAATACAAACCGATGCCGCTATCAATCCTGGAAATTCAGGAGGTCCGTTAATAACAACAAATGGTGAAGTCGTAGGCATTAACCAATCAATTTATAATCCCGACAACAATATATCGAATATTGGTATAGGTTTTGCAATTCCAATAAATTCAGTAAAGGAAATACTAAAAAAAGCGAGCCACTAAGCTCGCTTTTAAACTTTTATAATTCTAAATCTAGCAAACAAAGCCGCTGTCAAAAGAACCAAATCCACCATCAGATGAAGCAACAGAACCGGCAGTTTCAGCACCCGCAGAAGCTAGTGAACCAGCTGTTTCAGAATCACCAAATGCAATTGCGCCTGCTGTTTCGTAAGCAACAGAGCCGGCTGTTTCAGGTGCGGAAGAATACTGACTGTAATCAATTTGCGGAGCAAACGGATTGTTTGATTGAAAACTATCAATAGCCGCATTTGATGCAATCAAACCTGCTGTTTCAGCATTAGCAGAAGCTAAAGAGCCTGCTGTTTCGCCTGATGCGATAACACCTGATGTTTCAGTACTTCTTGCTGATGCTTGAGTACTAGTATTAAATAAATTTGAATTAAAACCTAAAGCCATAATCACTCCAAACTAAACATTAAAGTTCGTTAAAGTACCACTTACATTTATATAAAAACATTATAACACATGCTAATTGCGTTGTTTAACCAAATCGTTACATTAGTTAACATAAATTGAATAAATATTTTTCAAATTATTTCACAATCATAAATGATTTTATACGACGTCCTGAATCTTCACCAAAACGTTGTTTTGAAGTAACATGAATTTTATTTTTGTAATCAAGTGAAGTTGAACTTCCGCCATCAAAAGCCATTGCATATTCTAAACCAAGACTTAAACACAAATTTCTAACTTCAATAATATTTTTAGGATTTTTGTCGGTAATAATTAGTATATGGATTTTATCATCTTTTATTCCTATTATTGTTCTGGCGGTTCTATCCAAAACTGATGCTGATTGTCTTATAATATTGCCATTTTCATCTTTTAAAATAAAAAATTCATCTTCTAATTTTAAATCTGGCACAATAAGAGGTCCACCTTGTGCTGATGTTCTCACATTACAAGCAAAATCAGTTTTTGTATCGTGTGGAACAATTGAATATTTTAATTTTTTTCCACACTCTGTTATTCTAAATTCTGAACGATTAACAATTTTTTTTATATTTTGTCTTAACACGGGATTTGCAAATAGAGCTTCATTTAAAATAGGGTCTTCTATAATTGATCCATTGTTAACAATATACGAAATAGTTTTTTCATTTTTAGGGTCAAAAAATCCTGCATTAATTGTTAAAATTGATTTATGTGTGTCGTGAATTTCTTTGTTTGTTTTAAGCCCCTCGGTAGATATAAAATGAATGTGCTTTTTTATTGCATTTCCGCTTAAGATTATGTGGTAAATACCATTTTCTTCCTGTATTTTTATTGCTTTTGCAAAAACAGGATTAGTAATCAATAAGATAAATAAAAATAATGCTGCAATTTTTTTCATACTATTATAAATCCTTACTTCTATAAAATGCGACAATTGCGCCTAAAAATACCATTGGAGGTATTATTGCTGTCAATAAAGGGTGCAATACACCTTTTTCTGCTAACAAATCAAAGAACGGTAATGTTATGTAATATACAAAAATAGTTCCAATAGCGATAGTAAAACCTATAAGACGTTGTTCTCTAGGTTTGCTAAATCCTAATAAGCAGCCCATAATAGCTAGTAATACACATACAAACGGGTGAAAAAATCTTTGAAAATACTTATTTAACATATAGTGATATTCTTCATCAAGAGATTCTTTTTTTAATAAATTAACATACTTTTTCAGGTTTGCATTTGTTATATCACGTTCACGCTTAACCGAATATGACATAAGCATATACGCATCAGCTGCTGCATTACCTTCCAATATATTTATTTTGTCTTTGTTAGTAATACTTATAAAAACTCCATCTTGAGAAATTTTATATTCGGTAACATCATACAATTCCCACCTGTTTTGAAAGGTTTTACCGGTTTGTGCAACGAGTATTCTATTTAATCCGTGTAAATCGTCATAAACTTTATTTGAAAAATCCATAACAATTATGTTCTTCATATTTTCATTTTTAAAATTAGACACAATAACCGCAAGAATAGGTTGATTGTTTTCATTTTTTTGAGTGTATATATATTGTATATTAGGATGAGAAGAACCTTCAATAGCGTGTTTTTTACTTTCTGCGTACGGAATTAATTTGTCATAAGTCACGAAACAAAGCCAAGAAAAAATTAAACTTAACAGTACAATTGGAGCAATAATTCTGCCGAATGATAATCCTATTGCTCTAAAAATAGTAAGCTCACTGTCTTTGCTTAATTTGTCAAACGTAAATAATGTTCCCAGCAAAAGACCAACAGGAAAGGCTTTGCCTAAAATTTTTGGCAGCTCCAATGTTAGAAGAAGTATCGCTTCTTTTATTGTAAGTATGCCTGCGAGAGTATCCTTAATTGTATTTAAAAGCATTTCAGGTGCAATCCATACAATAGTAAATAAAAGAATTGCACCAATTGATGAGAACAAAACTTGTTTCAATATATATTTGTCATAAATAGTTGGTTTTATAGCCAATTTCATTACAATTGAAAATCCTTTCCAAGATAGAATTCTTTTGCAACAGGATCAACAGCAACTTCTTCACTTTTACCTTGAATTTTTATTTTTCCGTCAAAAATTACATACGCTCTGTCTGTAATAGACAATGTTGCCTTAGGATTATGGTCTGTAATAAGAACACCAAGTCCCTTATCTTCAGACAATTTTCTGATATTATCTTTAATTTCTCCGATAGCAATCGGGTCAATACCAGTAAAGGGTTCGTCCAGCAGAATAAAATCAGGACTGGCAGCAAGCGCTCTTGCAAGTTCTACACGACGTCTTTCTCCACCGGATAAAGATATTGCGGATTCATTTCTTAAACGTTTTACCCCAAATTCTTCTAATAATTCTTCCAGTTTGTCTTTTTTTTCATTGACAGTCAGTTTATCGTTCATTTCCAATACCAGTTTAATATTTTCGTCAACAGTCAATTTCCTGAAAATAGAAGCTTCTTGAGGTAAGTATCCGATACCTGCTTTTGAACGCAAATTCATAGGCCAATCAGAGATATCCTGACCATTTAAAAGAACTTGACCTTTATTAGGTTTTACAAGTCCAACTACCATATAGAACGTTGTTGTTTTACCGGCTCCATTTGGACCTAAAAGACAAACAACTTCTCCTTTGTTTACAGTAAAAGAAACATCATTTACTACACTTCTATCACCATATATTTTTACAAGATTTTTTGTTTCAATTATCATATTTACCTGCTATTTAAACCATTTATTTCGCAATTGAACCATTGTACCGTTTGAATTCATTATTTTTAAAGCAGTATTAACCGTTTCAATAGTTCTTGTACTTTCTGTACCTTTTCTAAATGCAATACCGTAAGGTTCTTGAGTATATTTTTGAGGCAGCATTTTTACCGAATTATCATTTAAAACATACCCCATAAGTATAGTATCATCTGAAGAAAAAGCATCAATTTCTCCTGCTTTTAGAGCATCATACGCTTCTTTATATGTTTTATATCCTTGCACTAGTGCCTCTGGAGCAACAGACTTAATACCATCAGTAGCCGTTGTACCAAAAGTAACTCCAATTTTTTTATCTTGGAGGTCTGTAAAAGTTTTTATTTTACTCATTTTATTTACTAGAACTGTCTGTCCTGCATAATAATATGGTTCAGAAAAATCAACCATGTTCTTACGTGCATTTGTAATTGTCATAGTTGCAATAAGCATGTCAGCTTGTCCTGAATTTAGCATGGATATTCTGTTTGACGGTTCTACAAATACGAATTCTATGGCATTTTCATCTCTTAAAATAGCTTTTGCCATTTGTTTTGCCAAATCAATCTCAAAGCCTTGTTGTTGTCCTTCTGCTTGTGAAAAACTAAAAGGTTTTATATTTTTTTCAACGCCAACTACAAGTTTACCCCTTTGCTGAATACTATCATATAAATCCATAGGCTGTTGTTTTTCCCCACAACCGACAGCAATTACAGAGATAACTAATATTAATAATATACTTTTTATAAATTTGTTCATAATATCTTTAATTAATCATAAATATACAATTTTGTAAATATTTTTGCTGTATAATAAATGTGTTATGAAAAGAAAAATTAGTATAATAGGCTCAACCGGCTCTATCGGAACACAAACATTAGAAGTTATTGAAAAATTACAAGATCAATTTGAAATTATTGCACTTGCAGGTGGTTCGAATGTAGAATTGCTAAACAAACAAATTGAAAAATTTAAACCAAAATATGTTTGCCTCGGCAATAAAAATGAGAACTTAAAGTCATGCGGAGCAAAAGTTTTATATGGTGAAGAAGGCTTGGAAGAAATATGCTCAAACAAAGAAAATGATATTATTGTTGTTGCAGTTTCAGGAAAAATAGGCTTAAAACCAACGTTAAAAGCAATTGAAAACGGTATTGATATTGCGCTTGCAAATAAAGAAACACTGGTTATGGCAGGTGATATTGTTATGTCACGTGCAAAGAAAGCAGGTGTAAAAATATTACCTGTTGATAGTGAACATTCCGCAATATTTCAGTGTATTCATGGTGAAATAGAAAAGGTTGACAGATTAATTATAACAGCCTCTGGCGGACCATTTTTGCATAAATCAATTGATGAAATAAAAAATGCAACTGTGGAACAAGCTCTTGCGCATCCAAGATGGAACATGGGTAGAAAAATTACTGTTGATAGTGCCACTTTAATGAACAAAGGTCTGGAAATTATTGAAGCACACCATTTATTTGATATGGATTATGACAGAATAAATGTAGTTATCCATCCGCAAAGCTATGTTCATTCTGCTATTGAATACAAAGACGGAAGTATTTTGGCTCAAATAGGACTCCCAAGTATGCATTTGCCAATTCAATACGCTATTTGCTATCCTGAAAGACCTGAAGGTATAAAATCAAGAAGTTTTAGTTTTGCTGATGCACAGAAATTTGAATTTTTGAAACCGGATTTTGAAAAATTTCCTTGTCCGGCTTTAGCTTATGAGGCGGGAAGAACAGGCGGCAGTGCAACAACCTGTATGAATGCAGCAAACGAGGAAGCTGTTTATGCCTTTTTAGATGGTAAAATAACACTCTATGATATATATACAACAGTTGAAAAAATATATAGACAACATGACGTTGTTAAAAATCCTGATATTGACGAAATCTTTTTTATTGACGAAGAAATAAGACAAAAAACAAAAGAATTATTTAAATAATTCTTTTTAATATTTATTATAATAATTACTCAAAAAAAAAACTTCCCTAGAGGGAAGCTGTAAAC
>DJYG01000060.1 GCA_002450015.1 Cyanobacteria bacterium UBA6984
GGTATGGCATTTGCAAATTCATTCTTGGGTTTATGTCACTCAATGGCACATAAGTTAGGTGCAATGTATCATGTACCTCACGGAGTTGCAAATGCATTATTGATAAGACAAATTATCAAATATAATGCAACAGATTGTCCTACAAAACAAGCTATTTTCCCTCAATATAAATTCCCTAATGCAAAAACTAAATATGGTCAAATTGCAGACGAATTGGGCTTGGGCGGAAAAAATGATGATGAAAAAGTAGAATTGTTGATAAAAGCAGTTGATAAATTAATGACTGACATAGAACTTCCAAAATCTATTAAAGAATTCGGAGTTGATGAAAAACAATTCTTTGATAACTTAGATGAATTGGTTGAATTAGCATTTGATGACCAATGTACAGGCGCAAACCCTGCTTATCCTTTGATGAGCGAAATTAAACAGCTTTATATTGATGCTTATAATGGAGTTGTTTAATTATATTAATTGATATCGGGGGCTTTTTATAGCCCCTGATATTCTCAAAGAGAGGTAATTATATTAAATGAATATTCCTGACAAGGTTATAAATAGATTAACATTATATCATTATATATTAGAAGATTATGAAGACGGACTCTTTATTTCAAGCACTCAAATTGCAGAATTGCTAAATATGGACGACTCTCAAGTCAGAAAAGATATAAAATATTTGAACAATGCCGGCAAATGCAGAGTTGGATACAATGTTCAAGATTTAAAATCATCTATTGAACAAACATTAGGTTTTGAAACACAAAAGGAAGCTTTTATTATCGGTGCTGGTAATTTAGGTTCAGCATTGGCAAAATTTGACAGTTTTTCGAATTACGGATTAAGAATACTTGCTATGTTTGATAATAATCCTGTAAAAGTCGGAAATACCATAAATAACAAAGAAGTGTTTCATATAAGTAAGTTACCTGATTTGGTCAGAAGATTAAATGTTAATATTGCAATATTAACTGTACCAAGGCAATTTGCCCAAGATGCAGCAATATTTCTTGCAAATTCGGGAATTAAATATATTTGGAATTTTACACCTTGTGTTTTAGCTGTTCCAAAAGGTGTAAAAGTTTGGAATGAAAATCTGATTGGAAGTTTTTTACAATTTACAAGCAATGATAAAGATGGAGTTTAGATATGACAACAATTATAAATGTTTGTATGGGAAGCGCTTGTTATGCAAGAGGTAATGACCTGAATATAGAATATATAGAAAAATATCTATCTGAAAATAATTTGGATGCACAAATAGAAATAACAGCTTCTTTATGTAACGGTTGCTGTGCTGAAGGTCCAAATATTTTTATTAACGGTGAATTGCACAATAATATGACATTAGATAAAGTTAAAGAATTAATGATGGAGTTGTCAAGTAATGAATAACGTATCCCCTGTTTATACACTGAAAAATGAATGCCACGACTGTTATAAATGTGTAAGAGAATGCCATATAAAAGCTATTAAAGTTTCAGACGGAAGTGCTTCTGTTATAGATAACAAGTGTATTGCTTGCGGACATTGCGTGAAAGTTTGTCCTTCAGGGGCTAAAAAAGTCAGAAATGATATTGATAAAGTAAAAACACTTATGGTTATGCAAAAGAAAATTTATGTTTCTCTTGCGCCAAGCTGGGCAGGTGTTTATGATTTAACTCCTGAACAAATGATTGCTGTTTTAAAAAAGTTAGGTTTTTATGCCGTAAGTGAAACTGCATTAGGCGCGCAACAGGTATCAATAAAAACGGCTGAAGTGCTTAATAATTCTCCTAATGGATTATATATATCAAGTGCTTGTCCTGTAATTGTAGATTATATAAGGCTATACAAGCCTGAGCTCGCCAAAAACATTGTTAATGTCGCATCTCCTGCGTTGACTCATGCAAAGATGCTAAAAGAACAATATGGAAACGATATTTGTGTTGTATTTATCGGTCCTTGCATCGGAAAGAAAAATGAATCAGACAATAACACAGATTATATAAGTGCATCATTGACTTTTGATGAGTTAAATTATTGGATTTCGGAAGAATTTATAAATGTTAGTGAATTAGATATTAATTCTGAAGATAAATTTGTTCCTGAAGAAGCGTATGAAGGTAGTTTGTATCCGATAGAAGGCGGGATGAATGATACGATAAAAAAAGTTGGAGTTAATGATGATGTTACTCTTTTAAATATCAGTGGTCTGGATTCATTTGATAGAGCAATTGATGGTCTGGATATAAATTCATTAGATAAAAAAGTATTTATAGAAGCTTTGTCTTGTGACACAGGATGTATAAACGGTCCTTGTTTATCAAGTAATAAAGCCGGTATAATAATTACATCAGAGATTTTATCAAAAGTAAAATTCAGAAATAATATTCCCAAAATAGCAGAGGTTGTTTTTGAAAAAGATTATACAGAAAATCCGGTTGAAGAAAATGAAGTTTCATTTGCAGAAATAACAAAAGCATTAAACCGAATAGGTAAGCATGCTCCTGAAGATGAATTAAATTGCGGCGGATGTGGATATTCAACTTGTAGGGATATGGCAAAAGCTCTTGTTACCGGTGATGCTGAGCCTTCAATGTGTGTATCATATATGAGAAAAATTGCAATGCGTAAAGCTGCAGCAATGTTAAGATGTATGCCGTCAGCAATTGTAATGGTGGATAAAAATTTAGATATTGTTGAGGCAAATGAAGCCTTTATGCGAATGTTTTGCGGTGAAATGTATGAAATTTTTGCATCAAGAAAAGAAGGTCTGGCAGGTGCTTCAATAGATAGAATAATATCGTTTAGTAATATATTTGTTGAATTGCTAAAATCAGGCGGAGATATGCATAAATCTCACTATCAAGTAAAAAATCGTTTGTATGATATAAATGCGTTTACAATTGAAAAAGGAGAAATTGTAGGTGCTGTAATTACAGATGTTACCAAAGTTGAGATAGATAGAGAAAAAATTGCAGCAAAAGCAAAAGAAGTTATTACAAAAAATATTGCAAAAGTCCAAGAAATAGCTTGTTTGCTAGGAGAGCATATGGTTGAAACGGAAGTTCTTTTGAATTCAATTGCTCAAGATTATTCAAATTCTGATGAGGAAGAATAATAATGTTTATTGATATAGATTGTTCACAACAGAAAAAATACAATCAAAATGCTTATGGCGATTATTTTACTTCAAAGCGCTATCCGGAAACAGGTCGTCTTGTGGCTGTTTTGTCTGACGGATTAGGTAGTGGTATAAAAGCAAATATTTTAGCCTGTATGACAGCAACAATGCTTTTAAAATTCCTTGAAGAAGGTTCAAGTATTAAAAAAGCTTGCGAAACTATTATGAATTCACTTCCTGTATGCCAGGTGAGAAAAATAAGTTATTCTACCTTTTCTGCAATTGACAGTGATGAAGATGGTAATGTAAAAATTGTGGAAGAAGGTAATCCTCAATTTTTATGGATTAGAAATGGTGAAATTCTTGAACCAAAATTTGAGGTTATAACATCAAAAGAATTTCCAAATCGTCACATGCATATTTATCACATAAAATTAGAGGCAAACGATAGATTGGTATTTTGCTCAGATGGCGTAACACAAGCGGCATTAGGTTCAAAAGATTTGAAATTAGGACTTCGTAGAGAAGGATTAATTGAATTTGTAAAAAAAGAGCTTTTAAGAGAACCGGATATTTCAAGTTCAAAATTGTCAAAACATATTGTAAAATACGCCATAAGCAAAGAACTTGATAGAAAACCTAAAGATGATGTTTCAGCTGTATGTGTATATTATAGAGAACCGAGAAAATCAATTGTTTTTACTGGTCCTCCTTATCATCAAGATAAAGATAAATATTATGCAAAGGCTTTCATTGAATTTGACGGCAAAAAAGCAATTTCCGGTGGAACTACTGCAAATTTAATTTCAAGAGAATTATCTATTCCAATAAAAGCAAATGTAAATTATAATATAGGTAAATTACCTGCAATTTCGTACATGGAAGGAATTGATTTGGTTACAGAAGGAATACTTACACTTACAAGAACATACGAATATCTTGAAAGTGGGGAGTATAAAGACGATGCAGCAGGTGATTTGATGAAATTTTTGCTTGATACCGATTGTATTAATTTTATGGTTGGTGCAAAATTAAATCAGGCACATTATGATCCTAATTTGCCGATAGAAATTGAGATAAGAAAGAATATAATTAAAAAAATTTCTGATATATTACAGAATAAATATTATAAAAAAGTGACAATACAATATATGTGAGGACAAAAATGGAAAAAATTAAAGTTGAAATTTGCTTAGGAACTGCTTGTTTTGTAATGGGTGGTGCTGATTTGCAGGATTTATCCGATATAATACCGTTGAAATTCGGTGAAAAAGTTGAGGTTTTGGGTAATACCTGCTTAGATTTATGTTCAACGGAATATGGTAAAGCTCCTTTTGTAAAAGTGAATGATTTTATAATTGAAAAAGCTACTAAGGATAAAGTTATAGCAAAAATAAATGAAATATTGAGTACACAAGAAAAATAAATTAGGATGGTATAAAATGGATAATAATAGTCAAGAAATACACGTAAAAAAGGAAGTCTTGATAGAATTAATAAAAGCATTTTTTTCTGACAATTTTGAAGAAAACACAAGGCTTGTTCCTTATGAAATTCGTCCGACAGGTGCAGAAGTACCATACAGATGTTGTATATATAAAGAGCGAGCTATTATTAAAGATAGAACAATTGCAGGGTTAGGTTTTCCTATTGAAGAAGATGACGAAAGACGTTCATTGACTACTTATGCAAAAAAGGCAATGGAAAGAACTTCTTTAGACGGGAAAAATTTGACCGTACTGCAAGCAGCTTGTAAAGGTTGTGTTCCTAGTCAAATACATGTTACGGATTTGTGTCAGGCATGTGTTGCAAGACCTTGTCAAAGTGCTTGTAAGTTTGGTGCAATTACTGTTGATAATGGACGTTCGCAAATTGATGCTTCAAAATGTAAGAAATGCAAAATGTGTATTTCAGCTTGTCCTTATAATGCTATTGTTAAAATTACCGTACCTTGTGAGGAAGCTTGTCCTGTCGGAGCAATTGCAAAAGATGATTCAGGTTTTGCTTGTATTGACTTTGAAAAATGTATAAGTTGTGGCAGGTGTATTGCAGCATGTCCATTTGGAGCGGTGCATGAAAAAAGTCAAATAATAGATATTCTAAAAGCTATTGTTTCAGAAAAACGTGTTATCGCAATGGTTGCACCGTCAATTGCCGGTCAATTCCCTGGTTCGGTATATCAATTGAAAACTGCAATGCTAAAAGCAGGTTTTGATGATGTATATGAAGTAGCTCAAGGTGCTGATATAACTGCAGCAAACGAAGCTAAAGAATTTATGGAACGAATGAAAGATGTAAATGACAAAAATACAGACTGGCTTACTGAATGGGCAAATGAAGGTGGATATGGTGTAAGTGAAGAGCCTTCTGAAAATGAAAATCTTCATAAATTCATGACTACATCTTGCTGCGCAGGGTACAATCAACTTGTAAAAAAACATTTACCTGAGATAAAACCTTTTGTTTCAAATACAAAAACACCATTGTTTTACACCGCAGAACTTGTAAAACAGCAATATCCCGATTCAATAACAGTTTTTGTCAGTCCTTGTGTTGCAAAAAGAGCGGAAGGTTTTGAAGATAAAAATGTTGATTATGTAATGAGTTTTGAAGAACTTGGTGCTTTATTTGTTGCAAAGAAAATTGAAATTCTAAATTGTGAAGAAACAAAATTTAAAAAAGAAAGTTCAAAACAGGCTCGTAATTTCGGTGTTACCGGTGGTGTGGCAGAATCTGTAAAGAAATCACTAAAAGATGAAGATTTAGTAAAACCATTGGTAATAAGCGGACTAAATAAAGATAATATAAAACAACTAAAAAAAATAGCGACTTGTGGTGAATGTGAAAACGGATGTAATCTGGTTGAAGTTATGTGCTGCGAGGGCGGATGTATTGCAGGTAATGCAACAATTAATAATGCAAGGATAGCGAAAAAACTTATAAACAAGCTTGTTGACGCAAGTGAAGATATTGATAAAATATAAAATATAAAATCACTATAAATTGTAGCAATGAGTTTTTAATTTATTTTAATTACAAAAAATCAGTGTGCATTTGTTTGCACACTGATTTTTTTGTATAGAATTTATATATTTTTTAGTTTAGAACGTAATATTGTGTACTGTTCCATCTGCAAATTTGAAATTAAATTTGACAGGTTTTGGATTATTTTTATATTTTAAAACTAAAACTCTCATATTTGTTTGAGGTCTAAGTTCATAATTTTCAGGCAAGGAATTAGTATATCGTTTAGATTCTTTTGTAATTTTAGCTAATCTTATCCAGTTAGGAACACTGCATAATAATGATGTGCCTGCGGTAAGAACAACTACAGGAGGAAATGAACCAACTGTGTCTATCAAATCAAGTCTGTCTAAATCAACAAATGATTCAGTTGTTACATCTTTAAGACTAGCAAGCCTTTCACTTGTTGCCGAAACTGTTGCAGTTGAATTATTTTTGTTAGTTACGATATATTCATAAGCGTGCACATATTTATTTTCTTTTTGTTTTAGACGATATTCATTTTGTGTAATAGAAATTTTTGCATTATTGTCATAATGAGTAATACTATCAACCTGTGTTAATTTAATTGGCTCGGTATCATTACTGTAAGGGAATACAGATGTTTTTTTGTTATCCTTTGCCATGTGATTATTTAATTTTGCCATACCTGTTTTTAGAGGTTTTACTAAATCAGGAGATATATAAAAATTACCTAACTCTTGATTTCTTGCTAATGTAAAGAAATCAAATTTATATTCTTTTAAAGCTGCCTTGTCATCCAATTTTTCAAAAACATATCCACCACTTTTTAATAAATCAGTCAATTCATTTTGTTCAACATCATATTTTTCGTTTGAAACAACATAAATATTTGTATCTTTATTTGACGGATATAATCTTACAAAATAACTGCAATTTTCATCTGAATATATATAAGCATTATTAACATCCTCAAGTGGGTTAAATTTGTCATCACCCTGATATGCATTAATAGCAGTATTTATTTCAGATGTAAGTTCTCTGATATTAACATTTCTTACCTGATAACCATAAAAATTCTTAGTGATTTTAGCTGAAGCAATGTTAGAGTTTGAGAATGTAATCAGCAATACAAAAATTAATAACTTAAAAATCTTTTTCATTTTTTACCTTTCTCTATATTAATAATAAACTATTCATCCATGCTTTTCAAATATAATTCTTCAATAAGTACACAAGCATCTGCAGCTATTGCAGGAGCAAAAATTGCACCGACAGCACCAAAATACTTTGCACATACGAATAAGAATATATAAATAACTATTGGATGAAGATCCATAAATTTACCAAATACATAAGGTTTTACAAAATTATTTTCTGCAAATTGAGCAAACAAGAATATTATTGCAGTTAGTATAACAATCGTCCATCCAAGTTTATACACAACTGCTAAACAAATAACTAAAGCGATTGCAGGTCCGACAATCGGAACAATATCTAGTACAGCAGAAACACATCCTAATATAACTGCGGAATCAACCCTTAATATTAAAAGACCAACAAGCACAATCAATCCAACACTAGCGGATGCAATAAATTGACCTGATACAAATCTACTTAGTTTTTGTTCTGAAATATCCCATATTTCTTTTATTCTGTTTCTTGAATTTTTAGGGAAAAATCTTACGATAGCATTTAGAATTTTATCTCTATCAACAATCAAGAAATATGTAAAAATCATTGCTACAAATAGATATAAACCACCTTTAGAAATAGTTGTCAGTGATTCTATCAAACCTCCTGAATTTGCAAACTCTTGAACAACAGGTGAAGTCATAACAAAATCTTTTACTTTATCAACGTATTGAGGATACTGAGTTGCAAGGTGTGCAAGTTCACTACTTCCTATAATTATAATTGGCAAAAACATCAATAATATACCACCTATAAATCCTCCAAATACAATGGCTGCTGCAAGATTTCTACTCATTTTTTTCTCTAATTTATCAACCAAAGGGTTTAATGCGCAAGCTATAACATAAGTTACAAACATCATTAAAGCTATATCTGTTATTGTAAAAAGACAGATTGTGTAAAACGTAATACCAAGCAAAAATATAATATTTTGCGAGTTTCCTAATTTTTGAAACATATTTTGCATACAAGTTCTCCTTTTATTTTTGAAATGATATATTATTTTTTTTATAATAACACAAAATATATTATTGAACATATATTTATTTAGATATATACAAATAAATAATATTTTATATAATTAATGTTTTTGTGCTAAAATAACAAAGTGTATAGAATATAAACATGGGTATGAGTATGAAAATAGATTGGAAGTCCAAGCAGACTAAATTTACGATAGGACTATTGGCAGTTATTCTTGTGCCAATAATTTGGAATCAGGGTAAAACGCTTATTATGGGTGTTGTAACATCATATATGATGTCACAACCAAAAATGGTTGAAGTGGCTAATCCAATATCAAAAGATATTAAACCTTCATTTAGTACAGCAGGTCGTATTGAGGCCGAAGAATCTATTGATATAGTTGCCAGAGTGAGTGGCTGGCTTCAAGATAAATATTTCCAAGAAGGTGATAGAGTTAAAAAAGGTCAAAAACTTTTTCTGATAGAGCCTGATGAGTACGCATTGGAAGCAAGAACTGCAAGAGCAAGAGTTAACGAAAATTCTGCTGTTTATAAAAATTCGGAAATTGATTTAAGACGCGCAGAACAATTGTTAAAAGAGGATTTAGTGAGTCGTGAATATTATGATAACGCTCTTACGCAAAGAAACAAAAATAGAGCTGCCTTAGATGGTGCTGTTTCTGATATGCATAAAGCAAATTTGAACTTAAGCTATACAAATATAACATCTCCAATGAGTGGAAGAATAGGTAAAGCTAATGTTTCTGTCGGTAATTATGTTAATCCATCGACAGGTGTTATAGCACAAATTTATACAACAAATCCAATGAAAGTTATTTTCCCGTTAAAAAGTGGTGATTTTATCGAACTGAAAAAATATTATAAAGAAAATCCAAATGATGAAAGTACAGTATCAGTATTGTTGGGTCTTGCTGATGGTTCAACTTACGAAAAAGAGGGTAAAATTGAGTTCGTAGATAACAAAGTTGATGAAAACACAGGTACTGTTACAATGAGAGCAGTTTTTGAAAATCCTGATGAATTGTTAGTTCCGGGAGATTATGTCAATGTAACTTTAAGAGTTAATCATCCGCAAAAGGTTATGCTTATTCCACAATCTGCAACAAAAACAGATGTTGGTACAGGATATTATGTTTGGACAGTTAAAGATGGAAAAGCTGTAAAAAAAGATATAATTGTAAACGAAAATTATGAAAATAATTGGATTGTAGAAAAAGGGCTTGATTGGGATGATGTCGTTGTAATGAAAGGTATTCAAGATATTTATAAATCAGGTCAACCTGTAAAAACTAAAAAATATCTTCCTGATGAAAAAAATAACAATAAAAAATGAGGTACTTATTCATCGTGATAAAAAGGAATGAGCATGGCAATAGATAAAAAAGATTTATATTTTTTCATAAAGAAGCCGAGATTTGCTGTTGTAATATCAACTTTAATTGTAATTCTCGGGTTGCTTTCTTTATTTGGTCTGCAACAGGAAAAATATCCTAATATTACACCTCCACAAGTAACAATATCGGCATATTACCCTGGTGCAAGTGCCGCTGTTATTGAATCTTCTATTGCATCACTTCTTGAATCCCAGTTGAATGGTGTTAAGGATATGATTTACATGTCCTCTACAAGTTACGATGGTGCTTATAACTTAAACATATTTTTTAAAACAGGTACGGATAATGATATTAACCTGATGAATGTTCAGAATAAACTTCAACAGGTTCAATCTCTCCTTCCTCAAGAAGTTGTACAGCAAGGTATTACAGCGGAAAACAAAGTTGGCGGTGCAGGTGCTATTATTTTAAATCTTGCATCTGATAATGATTCTTGGAATCAGCTGGATTTAACAAACTATGCAAATATTTATGTTAAAGACGCAATAAAAAGAATTAACGGTGTAGGTTCAGTCAATGTATTTGGGGCAGATGATTATAGTATGCGTATTTGGCTTGACCCTGCAAAACTTGCAAGTTATAAAGTTAAAATTTCAGAGATTAAAGATGCAATTACAAATCAAAATATTCAGCTTTCAACAGGTGCATTGGGTGATCAGCCGACAGATGCAAATCCAAGCTTGAAACTATCTCTTTTAACTAAAGGTAGATTACAAACTCCGGAAGAATTTGGAAATATTGTTATACGTTCAAATACGGATGGTTCAAAATTAAAGCTAAAAGAACTTTCAAGAGTTGAATTAGGTGCAAAATCGTATTCTATGTTTGGTATTGTGCATACAAAACCTGCGGCTTTAATTCAGGTGATGCCGCTTCCGGGAGCAAACACAGTTGAAATTTGTAACAATATCTATAAAACAATGGATGAACTTTCGCAAACACTTCCTGATTCGTTGAAACTTGATGTTATGATGGATAGTTCGACTTTTATTAATGAGTCAATGTCAGAAGTTGAATTTACTATTCTTTTGACATCATTAATTGTAATTTTAATTATATTCGTATTTTTAGGTGACTTTAAGGCTACTTTAATACCTTGTGTAACAATTCCGGTATCTTTAGTTGGTACTTTTATTGCATTAAAAGTGTTAGGTATGTCACTTAATTTGTTAACTCTTTTTGCTTTAGTTTTAGCCGTAGCTGTTGTAGTTGATGATGCGATTGTTGTAATTGAAAACGTAAAGCGGCATATTGAAGATGGAAAATCAGCTCTTGAAGCAACACAAATTACTATGGGTGAAGTTGGAGGTTCACTGGTTGCGATGGCTGCCGTTCTTATGGCAGTATTTGTTCCGATGTGTTTTATGAGCGGATTATCCGGCACAATGTATAAGCAATTTGCTGTATGTATAGCTGTATCAATTGCGTTTTCTGCTGTTTGTGCATTGTCGCTTTCACCTGCGATGTGTTCTATTTTGTTAAAAATTTCTAATAAAAAGAAAGAAAAAAGTAAACCTGATTGGCTAAAAATTGCTGAAGAATATTTAAATAAAGGACTTGATATTTTTAATGAAAAGTTTGATAAATTAACCAATTATTATATTGAACTTGTTAAAAAATTCGTTGCTGACAAAAAACTAACTGTAATTACGTATATTGCAATAGTATTTTTAATGTTAATCTTATTCAAAGTTATACCTACAGGATTTATTCCTGATGAAGATCAGGGGATGCTTATATCGGTTGTAACACTTCCCGATGGTGCTTCATTAAACAGAACAAAGGACGTATGTGTAAAATTTATAAAAGCCATAGAAGATATTGAAGGTATTGATAAAAATAGAGTTATTGCTTTTGGTGGTTTTGGACCTTCAAACCAAGCAAATATTGTTATTCAATTAACAGAATGGGGCGAAAGAAAAGTTAATCCTGTTGACTGGATTGTTCGTAAAATTCAGGGCAGACAAACAAATCTTTCTCATAATGGTATTTTAGAAGAAATATATAAACGCACCGCATTTATTAATGAAGCGTCAATTTTTACATTATCACCTCCCGCAATAGATGGATTAGGTATGATGGGTGGATTTGAATATCAGCTTATGTCAACAGGTAATGCAAGTGTACAAGATATTGCAGCCTTTGCAGAGGAATTTATAGCTAAAGCCAATCAGGATCCCGCATTACAAAGTGTATATACGCAGTTTCAGGCTAACGTTCCTCAATATCAACTAGATATAGATTATGAAAAAGCTTTGGCACAAGGAGTTGATATATCAGAACTTCATAATACCTTGTCTTCAACTGTATCTTATTCATACGTCAATGATTTCAATAAGTTGGGCAGAATATTTAAAGTATTTATGCAGGCAGATGGTGATTATAGAAATAAAATTGAAGATTTACATAAAATCTTTGTTATAAATTCAAAAGGACAACCAGTTCCAATCATGACAATGATTACACCAAAGCAAACTGTTGGTGCCGTTTCTATTACAAGGTTCAATCAATTCCGTTCTGCTCAAATTCAAGGATCGCCTGCAAATGGTAAATCATCAGGTGAAGCTATGAATGCTATGAAAAATTTATCAAAGAAAAATCTTCCTCGTGATTATACGTTTGCGTGGTCCGGAACTTCACTTCAAGAGCTGGAATCATCAGGGCAAACAGGTCTTGTTGTGGGATTTGCGCTGCTGTTTGTGTATTTATTCTTAGTTGCACTTTATGAAAGCTGGATGATACCGGTAGCGGTACTTTTAATATCCCCTGTTGCGGTAGTAGGTGCATTAGTCTTTCAATTAATGATGGGGCAGGCTTTGGATTTATATTCTCAAGTGGGATTGATTACTTTAATAGGTCTTGCTGCAAAACAATCTATATTGATTGTAGAATTTGCAAAAGAAGAACATGAATCACACGGTTTAACTGTTTGTGATGCTGCAATTAAAGCGGCACTGTTGAGATTTAGAGCAATTATGATGACAGAAGCTGCATTTATTTTAGGTATTTTACCTTTATTATTTGCAAGCGGTGCTGGTGCAAATAGCCGTATTTCAGTAGGCTCAACCGTAATAGGAGGTATGATTGTTGCAGCAACTCTTGGTACTGTTTTAACACCTGCGTTCTATGTAATAATTCAAGATTTAGTTGATAAGTATTTTAATAATAAAAGAGAAAAAGATGATGAAATTGTATAAAAAGATTTTTTTAACATTATTTATTGGTATATTAGTATCACAAAATTCTTATGCTATAACTGAAACAAAAGAAGATATTAAAAAGAATGCTCAAGTTGAATATACAAACGAAATGCATTCGGTTTTTTCATTAAAAGACTGTGTAAGTATTGCAATAGAACATAATCCAAGTATAAAATCTTCAATATATAATGAACAAGCTTATAAATCTAAAATAGGACAAGCTTGGGCAAGTTTTTTCCCTGAATTAAGTGCAGGTATTCAAGTTTCAAGAACAGGCGACAGATATAGCGGTAGCAGGTCTCCGTATAGAAATTATTCATATACAATGGGCTATATCCCAAATTTATCTGCTGATATGCTTATTTTTGATTTTGGTAAAACAAAAGCAATAGCAGATTATGCAAAAAGAACTTATGAATCTAAACAAGAAGCAACAAAAGAAAACATAAACTCAATTATTTATAGTATTAAAAATGCTTATTTTAATATTCTTTTTGCTCAGGCTCAAGTTAAAGTTTATGAAGATACCGTAAAAGATTATGAAATGCAGTTAAGTCAGGCAAAAGCTTTTTATGATATTGGTAAAAAGGCCAAAATAGATGTTGTAACAGCAGAATATAATTTAGGAAAAGCCAAATTAAATTTAGTAAAAGTAAAAAATGTGTTACAAGTTGCACGTGTGCAGCTTTCAAAAATTATGGGTATTCCTGAATATACAAATTATGAATTATCTGATGAATTAAGCTTAAATAATTTTGATGAAACTTTTGAAAATTTAATAAAAATTGCTTATGAAGTAAGACCTGAATTAATTGCATCTGAGAAAATAGTTGAAGCTGCAAGAATGAATTTAAGGGCAAAAAGAAGGAATTATACACCTGACTTAGGTATTTTCGGAAATTATAAATTTGGCATGAGTAATGATTATAATTTAAATTCAGGACAATTCGGTGTAGGATTGGAATATTCAGGACTAAATATAATGAGAATAAAAAAACAGATAGATGAAGCAAAAGCTCAATATAATAAGTCTATTGCAGATCATGAAGATACTAAAAATACAATATATTTAAATGTAAAAAAGACTTATATGGATTTACAAACAGCAAAAGAATCTATAACTATTGCCAAATTAGCATTAGATGAGGCTAAAGAACAATATCGCCAAGTAACAGGAAGATATAAAGCCGGTGTAAGTAATGCAATAGAATTAAAAGATGGTGAAAATACATATTTAAATGCCAGATTAGATTTTTATAATGCTTTGTTAAATTACAATACAACCGCTGCAAGTTTAGAGCGTGAAATAGGGTTACCTCTTAAATTTAAAGAAGAAAAAGTCATAGATATCAAAAAAGAAGATTTATAGAAGAAATATGAAAAAAATACTTACAATAACATTATATATTATATTTACATTTATTATTACTTTATATCTCGGAATTATATTTTTACTTCCGCAAATAGTTAACAATAAAGCTATAATAAAAAAATTACAGGTACTAATTTATAATAGTACTAAAGTAGAAACAGATATTAAAAATTTAAATTTAAAAGTATCTCCAAAACTTGACTTTACCTTATATTTTGACGGAATAAATGCAAAATATGATAATGTTTTAGTTTTTGATATTAAAAATGTTTCTCTAAATTATAAGTTATTACAAAAAAATCTGACATTAATCAGTGCAAATAGTATATATATAGATGGAAATAGTTTAAAACAATTTAAAAAAGAAAAAAAGAAGAAAAGTGGTAATTTAGAATTAAAAAAACATCCTGAGCTTCATATAAAAAAATTTACTTACAAATCAGATAATCTGAATATATTTGGGAAAAATATCAATGTCGAAAATGGTATTATTCAGTTAACTGCATCTATTAAAACACCATATTTGAATGAAACCTTAAAATTAGGTGATTCCGGTAAATTGCAAATTATTGAAAATAAGCTTAAATCAAATCAATTTGAAATAAAATTAGGAAATTCGCATTTGTATTTAGATGGAATTCTTGTTGATGAAAATAAAAATCCAAACTTTGATATAAAAGGAGAAAATCTTCTTGTATCTGAAATTATGCCTATAATATTACATTTACAAAAGTCACAGGATTCTTCTAAAAAGTTTATTGAAAATTTTAAAAATTTCAAAGGAACAATAAATGTTGACTTAGAAGTTAATAGAGAAGGTATTTTTGGTAAATGTGTTGCAAATAATCTGGGTGCAAAAACAGTATTGTTTGATATTCCATTATTTTTTAAAGAAGCCGTTTTTAAATTTGGCGGTAAAACAGTAAATTCAGTGGCAGAAGGTATATTAGGCAGAGAAAAAGTTATACATACTCTTAAAATTACCGATTTATTAACTCCTCAAAAAAAACTGGTTGTTGGAACAGTAAAAACAACGTTAACCAAAAAGTTTAATTATGTTCCAAATCTTACAGTTCTGAATTCCGTTAATTTTGACTTGGTTTATAAGATAAAAGATAGAAAACCGGATGTTTATTATGATATAGATATTCCTGTAAAAAGCGACCTGATTTATAATTCTTTTTATTTAGGATTAAGAGAATATAAAAGAAAAATATATGCAAACACTTTTAAAGATAACAATGATTTGTATTTGAAAAAATATAAATATTATTATTTAGGCTCAAACAAAGAAAATGTCATTTTGTCAGGTGACGGTTTGTTTATGAAAAATGTTGATAAATCAAACCCTGATAAGTTTATTCCTCAATATGTATCAGTTCATACAAATGGGTATGCTCCAATTTCTGTAACAGGGTCTTTTGGCGAAAAAGTAAGAGGAGGCGAATTTAAAGGTGATTTAAAATATGATTTCAAAAATAATCAAGTTTTGGGAACTTTTGATATAGTGCATGCAAGACACAAAGCATTTCATATTAAAAATGCACATATTGTATCTCAAAACGGAATATTTAATGTAACCTCTAACGGATTCTTTAAAGGTGAAAAATATTCAACAGAATTAAATTTAAAAAATAATATTTATGGTGAAACCTTAATTTATGATATGAAAATGTTTATAGACAAATTGATTTTTGAAACAGAACAGGATACGCACAAATGTAATAAAAAAATAAATCCTGATGAGATTGCAAAAAAAGTCCGCGAGTCTGATATTACAATTAATAATTGGGAAATATCAATTAATGAAATAAAAAGAGATAAATTTATACTTCAAAACGTAAAACTGCTTGGTAGTATGAAAAATAATATATTTGATTTTAAAATGAAAGAATTAAATTTTGCTGATGGAACAGTAAATGCAAAAGGCATTTATGATTTTGCAAAAAATACATCAAAAATGACGTTTGAAGCTAAAAATATTAATTCTGATAAAGTTGCACAAGCTACACTTAATCTTCAAAATCAAATAGAGGGTACTGCAAATGCGATAGTTAATCTTAATGCAAAAGATATGTTCAGATTTTTGGACGCTCATTGTATGTTTGAAGTTAAAGAAGGCTTTTTACCAAAACTTGGTGATACCGAATTTATGTTTAAAAATTCAAAATATAAATTATCTGAAATAACAAATTTTGATTTAACGCAAAAAGATCTTATGAAGGATGATATAGAAGGCTCATTTGATGTTCATAACACAGAAATAAAAAATATTAGCATTACAACTTGGCATGAATTATCTGCAATGTATTTGGAAGGTAATTACGATATGGAAAAACAATTTGCAGATTTACAGTTGTTTTGGCATTATAGTAAAGAAGCTCCAAAGGGGATAAGAATATTTGGAGTTCCATTAAATTTTATTTTAAAAGTAGTGTTTAGACCTGAAAAAACCAAAGAATTATATCAGACAAAGCTCTCAAAAATACCTAAAATTAATGCAGATGAAAAAAATTCAAGCTACTACAGAATTCAATTAAAAGGTGATATTAATAATAATAAAACAAACTTGAAACTAAAAGAGATAAGATAAGCTTTGAATGTATTTTTAAACGTTCTATTCTGTTAATGTATTAGCATTGGTGGTTTTACCGAAACAAATTTTATTACAAACACAACAGTGCTTTAGCATAGTTCGTGCCGGCTTGCGCATGACAAGACTGTTGCATATTGATTTTTTACATTGCATAAAAAAAGCAGAAATTGTAAAATACAATTCCTGCATCGCTAAAAAGAACTGGGCAGGGGTGGATTCGAACCACCGTAGACTCGCGTCGACAGATTTACAGTCTGTTGCCTTTAGCCACTCGGCCACCGACCCATGTATTGCCGTTTAAAATGCCTTTGACGAGATTTGAACTCGTGGCCTCTCCCTTACCAAGGGAGTGCGCTACCCCTGCGCCACAAAGGCATGCTAAAGAGTGTTTCTGTTCAACCTTAAAGGCTTTTTAACAAACAAGCCGGCAATAGGAATCGAACCTACAACCTACGGTTTACAAAACCGTTGCTCTACCGTTGAGCTATGCCGGCACGTCAGTTGACATTCTCTATTTTAATAGGGAAATAAAAATATGTCAAGCAAAAATTTTGACTTTTTAAAAATTCTCATTATATATAAAACAAAGTCCACTATTCAGATGAGATTTTACTAATTTACTCTATTTTTACTTGAATTTTCCGAAAAAATAAATAAGAATAAGAGAAGCGAGGCGGTAAATATGAGAATTAACGGCGGTGTACAACTTAATGAAAATGGTCTGAAAACAGCTATTCGCGCTATGCAAGTTCAAACTGCATTAATGGCTAATGTCAGCGACAATGTTAACGGATTTGATAAAGTAGGATATCAACGTAGAGAATCTGTTGTTTCTTCTTTTACTGAATTCCTCGGGGTTGACGGTTTATCTACTGTTGTAGATGATACTGTCGGCAGAATTAGTATGACTGATAATCCATTGGATTTAGCGATGGCTTCTAAAGGCTATTTTCAAATCCAAACTCCTGATGGTGTCAGAATGACGCGTGACGGACGTTTTAAGATAGATATAGATGGTAATTTCCTTGATTTAGAAGGCAATAAAGTTTTATCTAATACAGGTGTACCTATTAAATTTAATATTATGCCGGAAAGTCTGAAAGATGTTGTTGTTAACACAAGAGGTGCTATTAGTATTTTAGACAGAAAATCAAAAAAATTAAAACATGTTGCAAATCTTGGTATTGTTGATTCAAACGGCGTTGGTATTATTAATCCACAAGTTCAACAAGGTTATAGCGAATACTCAAATGTCGCATTACAAAATGAATTTATGAATTTAATGCCGATAAAAAGAACTTTTGAAGCTAACAGGCAAATGTTTTTAATAGAAAATTCAACTCTTCAAAAAGCAATAAGTCAATTAGGTCAAGGCGGTTAATAAAATAATATTTAAATAAGCGAGGTAATAATTATGTATAGTATTCAAGGTGTAATTAGGAAAAATATAAATAACGCAAGCAGCATGTTTGAAAGATTAGGCTATGTTGGTACTAACTTTGCAAATTATAGTACCAATGGTTATAAAGCTGTTCGTTTTGAACAAATGTTGTCTGATGACGGTTATGTTTCAGGTACGGTCAGAACTGATTATCAAAAAGGTTCTTTAAAAGTTACAAGCAATCCATACGATGTTGCTATTGATGGAGAAGGTTTTATTCCAATTGTTTCGCCTGACGGTGAAGTTGCATATACACGTGATGGCTCTTTCAAAAGAGGAAAAGGCGGTTATCTTGTGACTAATGACAATTGGATTGTAGGTGCAGGTATTAAGCTTCCTGCAAATTTGTACAAATTCCAAATTAAAGAAGATGGCAGAGTTTTTTCTTATGATTCTGCAACTGATAGCAAAGGCAAATGTTTAGGTACTATTCCATTAGTTCAATTTGATTGTTGTGAAGGATTACAACAAGATACACAAGGTAATAGGGTTTGGCAAACTGATGAATCCGGTGAGCCTAAATTAGTTAAAAATCATAATTATATAAAACAACATTATCTTGAAAATTCAAACACAAATATTTTTACATCAGTTAATGATATGTTAAGATTAAATGCTTCAATGTTGGCAAGTATGAGTGTTTTGAAAGTAACAGACGACATGTATAATAAATCAATTAATATTAGAGAATCATAGTAAAACAAATTAGTATAGCGAGGTAATAAAAATGGTTTCATTCAATCCGGTTGACAGTTTTGCAAGATCATCACAAGTGTTAAATCTTGTAGCAAAAAGACAAAAATTATTAACAGAAAATATCGCAAATGTTGATACACCAAATTATGTAAGACAAGATATAAATTTTGCCGCATGTTTGGGTAATGCAAATGGTCCTATGGAAACTAAGTTGTCAAAAGAGATGGGTACAACAAGTATAATTGACCAAAATGCAGGCGAAGGTGTGAATGTTGCAGATGAATTGATAGGTATGCAACAAAATTCTTTAATTTATACAATGGCAACACGCCGTATGTCAAATGTAATTAATATGATGAAAACAGCTTTGAATGTTGGTAAATAATAAATAACTCATATACTTGATGTAATTCATAAGGAGAAATTGAATTTATAAATAAAAAAGTCGATACATAAAACAGATATAGAAAAGCGAGGTAATTATGGGAATATTAGATTCAATGTATATTGGCTCAAATGCCTTAAAAGCACATGGTAACAGATTAGATGTACACGCAAAGAATATTGCAAATATTGATACCCCTAATTATGTTAGAAAAATACCTGTTTTGAATACGATAAAAGGAAATTCTTTTAGCGCGATTTTAAATAATATGCAAGACGGAACTTTTGGATTGGGTGCATCAGGTGCATTACAAGGTGGAGTTTCTTACGGCGGTATTGTTGAAGATCCTACCCCTGGTGAAAGAATTTATAAACCGGGACACCCTGATGCAGATGCAAATGGTTACATAAGAAGTTCAAATGTGAATGCTATGGTTGATATAGCCGATGCTATGATGGCGCAAAGAGCTTATGAAGCCAACTTAGCGGTGATGAATATTACAAAATCAATGGCAATGAAAGCTGCTGAAATCGGTAAATAATAAATATAATAAAAAAGAA
>DJYG01000051.1 GCA_002450015.1 Cyanobacteria bacterium UBA6984
AAGGATTTTTGAAAAAGCACTATGAGTGAACGGTGAACAGTGAAGAAATGCAATAGATGTGATGTCATTCCGAACTCGTTTCGGAATCTCATAAAAAAGACGTCATTCTGAGGCTTTAGCCGAAGAATCCAGAAAAAAGCAACTGGATACTTCACTAACGCTCAGTATGACGAAAATATAAATAAACTAAGAAAGGAAGTATAACATGCTAAAAAAAATATTATTTACAGTTCACAGTTCACACAATCCGCTGTCTTGGATTATTCGGGTACGCACAGCCTTTTTGCTCGTATAAATTGCTATCGCAATTTAAGTAACTTCGCAGTCGGCTGTTTGCTCTCACGAGTTTCGCAACAAGTTGCTACACTCTACCGAAAATCCGCATTCACTCTTGCCGAAACATTGATTGTAATGGCAATTGTCCTAACGGAACGACACCAACAGAAGAGAATCCAAGGTGTAACTAAGAAATTAGCGGTCGCAATTTGCGACTACAAATCTAGAATTATTTTTCAAAAGTTTTTATTAATTTTTCTATTTCCGATTTAAATTGTGGTAGTTTATCTTTGATAGTTTTCCATAGAATTTCATAATCAATACCAAAGTAATCGTGTATTAATTTATCTCTCATTCCTGCTACTTGTTTGAATGGTATTTGTGGATATTGATTTCTAAAATCTTCACTTAAATTCTTAACTGCCTCACCTATTATTTCAAAATTTCGCTCAACAGCATCTTTTGTAATATCACAGCTCATAAACTCATCATAAGAAATATTTTCTGTATATTGAAAAATCTTATTAAGTGAGTTATTAATATCTTTTAGAAAAAATATCGGTTCTTTTTTTTTCATAGAACAAGAGCTTCCTTTAAAATAGTGTCTTTTACAAAAGATTTTAAACCATTAACTGTACCTAAATCTATTTTTTTATTAAAAATTTTTGTCAAATATTCTTGTAAATCAATAAAATCAAACATATCAACAGGTTTAGTAAAATTAACCAACAAATCAATATCACTTTCTTCCGTTTGAAGATTTTTTGCATAAGAACCAAATAGCAAAAAGTTATTTACATTGTATTTTTCAGCAAAATAATCTTTATTATCATTCAATATGTTTTTTATTTCTTCTATCGTATAAATTTTGTTCATAAATTTATTATAACATACTGCAAAACAAAAATAAACCTTGAATTGCTGTGTTGTTTGTACTAACATTCTCTTATGGCAAATGACTTAATACCTGTTCAAATTATAGAAAGTAAAATTTATTACATAAGAAATACAAAAGTAATGCTAGACTTGGATTTGGCGAATCTTTATGATGTTCCAACAAAGGTCTTAAATCAAGCAGTAAAGAGAAACACCGATAGATTTCCTAGTGATTTTATGTTTCAACTTACAAAAGATGAATGGGAAAATTTGCGGTCACAAATTGTGACCGCAAATCCGAATGTATCAAAAATACGTTCATTACCTTATGTATTTACAGAGTACGGAACTTTAATGTTATCAAACATTCTTAATTCTCAAAAAGCAATAAATGTAAGTATCCAAATAATAAGAGTATTTGATAAATTAAAACAATATGCTATATCCCAAGATGAATTAGCAGGCAGAATTGATAATCTTGAAAAAGCATTTATTAACTACGCAAAAGAAAATAATAAAGATAAAGCCGAAATGCAAAGAGCAATAAATTATTTATTAGATATTACAAAACCATCAAAAATTGGGTTTAAAACTGATAATTAAGATTTAATAAAACCTTGAATTGCTGTGTTGTTTGTACTAACATTTCTGTATGGCTAAGATAATTACAGTACAAAAAGGAACAAAAGATATTTTGCCAACAGAAATTGACAGTTGGCACTTCATTGAAGAAACTGCTAAAAGAGTTTTTTCAAACGCAGGTTATAAAGAAATAAGAACCCCTATTTTTGAGGCAACAGAACTGTTTGCTCGAGGAGTAGGTGATACAACAGACATTGTGAACAAAGAAATGTACACATTTGAAAAATCAGAACGTTCTTTAACATTGCGTCCTGAAAATACGGCAGGTGTTGTTCGTTCATATATCGAAAACGGTATGCACAGGCTTCCTGCACCAGTAAAATTGTGGTATAAAGGACCAATGTTCAGATATGAACGTCCTCAAGCTGGTAGGCAAAGGCAATTTCACCAGGTTGGTATGGAAATGTTTGGTATAGCTCAACCAACTGCCGATGCTGAGGCTATTTCGCTTGCTGTTAATTATCTAAACGCTATCGGCTTAAAAGATTTGGATGTAGAAATTAACACTCTCGGTTGTCCGACTTGCAGAGAAGAATATAAAAAGAAATTAAAAGAAGTATTAAAACCATATTTGCCGGAACTTTGTCCCGATTGTCAAAAAAGATATGAGAAAAATCCACTAAGACTTTTAGACTGCAAAGTTGAAGAATGTAAGGCAATTTACGAAAAACCTGTAGTAAAAGAAGTTATAACTTCAGATTTTGTTTGTCCTGAATGTCATGAACATTTTGAAAGCGTAAAAAAATATTTGAATGTTTTAGGTATAAAATATTCAGTAAACAAACTTCTTGTAAGAGGTTTGGATTATTACAACAGAACTGTTTTTGAAATTAAATCAAACAATTTAGGCTCACAAAATGCAGTTTGCGGTGGTGGTCGCTATGACAGCCTTGTAAGAAATTTAGGTGGCGAAGATACACCAGCTGTTGGTTTTGCTATGGGTATGGAAAGATTAATTTCACTGCTTCCTGCCAGAGAAAGTCAAAAACTTGATGCTTATGTTGTTTCTACAAATGTTGAAGAAACTCTTAAACTTGTTGAATATTTAAGAAAAAATGATATCAAAGTTGATTTTGATATGACTAATAAAAAATTCACAAAACAACTCGAAAAAGCGTCAAAACTGGCTCGCTTTGCCTTAATTTTGGGTGAAGATGAAATTAATCAGGGTACAATTTCCGTTAAAAATCTTGCTAATTCAGAACAAATTTCTGTTCAGAAGGAAGAATTAGGAGGCATTTTAAAAAATGTCAAATAAGGTTGATGAAGTTATAACCAGTCTTATTAAATCATTAAAAGAAAATTTTTCTGATTTTAAGGGTATATATTTGTTTGGTTTATATACTGATGGAAAAATGCACGAAGATGAAGATATTGAACTGGTTGCTATTTTTGATAACGAACAAGATAAAACTAAAAGAGAAGAAACTTGGAGAATAGTCGGAAAAATAGAAGAAGAATTTGATGTTTTTATTGACTTACACCCTCTAACTGTTCAGGAACTAAAAAAAGACGAAGATCTTTTTGCAGAAATTTCAGAAGAAGGTATTTTCTTTAATTCGGAATTATTTTAAGTTATCCTTATCTTAACCCCAAGTAAAAAATAATAATTAAAACCATTGGAACTATGTATTTTAATCCAATATCGAAAATTTTTGCAAAAATATCATTTTTAAAAATCATTTCCCCTTTAATTTTTAAAAACCACCCTGCAATTAAGCATAATATTATAGAATTTAATGGCAATAGTATATTTGATGCTGAAAAATCAAGTATATCGAATATTGTTTTGCCAAATAACTTTATATTACCTAAAATACCAAATGATAATGTTGCCGGAATACTTATTAAAGCAACTGCAAAAAATATTATAATACAAGCTTTTAATCTTGATATTTTTAATCTTTCAACCAAAGTAGCACAAGGGACTTCTAACATGCTTATACCTGAGGTTATAGCAGCACAGAAAAGCAAAATAAAAAATGCACTGGCAATAATTCCGCCATGCGGTATTTGCATAAATACTTTTGGTAACGTAACAAAAACTAACCCTGCACCTGAATTTGCTTCTAAACCGAAAGAAAATACAGCAGGAAATATCATTATTCCCGCAAGCACTGAAAATAATATACTTGAAAAAATTATTGTATATGCAGATTGAACAATACATTTATCTTCTTTAATGTAGCTACCATAAGTTAATAATGCTCCGGTACCAACACTTAATGTAAAAAATGCTTGTCCCATAGCTGTTAAAACAGTTTGACTGTTAAATTTTGAAAAATCCGGCTTAAAGACATACTCCAACCCCAAATTAGCATTTGGCAGATTTAATGATGCTGCTATTAAAACTATCAAAATAACAGCAAGCAAAGGTATCATGTAGTTATTCACAAACTCAATACCTTTTTTTATTCCTCTCGCCATAAAAAATGTACATATAAATAAAAATATTATTGTAGATATTGATGTGGCATAGGGATTTTGTATAAAATTTGAAAGATATTCCACAGGGTTTTCAATGTTAAAATTTACGAAACTTTTAATCATGTAATAAATTATCCAACCGCCTATAACAAAATAAAAAGAAGGAATAATTATCGCTGTTACATTGTTTAAAAATCCAAAAATTTTGAATTTTGTATTAACTTGTTCATAAGCCCCTATACAATCTTTTTTGGTAATTTTTCCAAACATAAGCTCTGCCATTAAAGGTACAAAGCATAATGTTGTAATTAAAATAACATAGGTTATTAAAAAAACAGCACCACCGTTTTGTCCCATTACATAAGGAAATCTCCAAATGTTTCCAAGCCCAACAGCTGAGCCTATTGCGGCAAGTATAAATGAATATCTAGAACTCCAAGTCGGTCTTTTATTTTCCATGTTTTTCACGTTTATAAATTATACTTTTTTTAATAAATTATATCAAACAGAAAAAATATACAAACAAAATACTTGAAACTGGGACTAATTTAATGTAAAATTACCATAAAAAGGAATAATTTATGAGTGGAAAACAACCTGAATATCAAAATATGAAAAGATATAAAAAGCAAAAAGATGTCACTGCACAAAATATTTTAACAGTATTTGTGACAACATTTCTTGTAATGTTAGTCTTTTTTATCGGAGCAGCAAAACATATTACTCCAAATGTAGATGTAGCTATTGGAGAAGACAGTGCAACAGATGCAAAAGAATCAGGACTTGGTGTTAAAGGATTTATTGATAACAGATTAAAGTCAATTCAATCTGAAGATGCCTCTGAAATTTCAAAAAAAATAGAAGAAAAAGTTACGTCAACTTTTGAAGAAGATGATGAAGATAATTATTTTTCGAAAGAATTAGAGGAAAAAGTTAAAATACCGGTTGTTAAAAAGGTAAAACAAGAAATTACAACATTAAAAGATATTGACAACGACGAAGAAAAAAACATAACAAAACCTTCATCAGTACCTCAACCAAAACCAAATATTAAAAATACAATTAAAAAAGATACAGTTCAATCAAATGCAGCAACAAGTGTAAAAGTAGTTGTAGGAAATTATTCAACAATAGAACAAGCAAAGGTAGCTCAATCAATACTGCAAGAGTCTGCTCTTGGTGTAAGCCCGTTTATTAAAAATATAAATGGAACATATACATTGCAAGTAGGTTCTTTTTCATCTGAAGAAAAAGCTCAAACTCTTACAAATGAACTTTTGAAGAATAACTTTCCTGCAAGAATTATTAGAAATTAAAAAATAAGGAGATAGAAATGTCTGATATAGTGACTATTGGCAGTGCAACAATTGATGTATTTGTCAGATGCGATGATGCAAATATAGTTTCAGTTCAATCAACTGATAAAAAATCTGAATTTATGAGTTATAAATATGGTTCAAAATTAGAAATAACTGATTTTGACACAAATGTTGGCGGAGGTGGTGTTAATACCGCGGTTAATTTTGCCAATTTAGGTTTTGATACATCTGCCATTTTTAAATTGGGTGAAGATATTTATTCAAAAGGAGTTTTAAAATATTTTGAAAATAAAAACGTCAATCTTTCACACATAATTCAAACACACAAAACTACAACAGGATTTTCTATTATACTTGTAAGCTTTGAGGGTGAGAGAACTGTTCTTGCTCACAGAGGCGGTAATGGTGAAATCAAAAAAGATGATATTGATTTTGAAGTTATAAAAAATGCAAAATTTTTATACCTTGCTCCACTAAACGGAAAATCCACAAAAGTTCTTGAACCTGTTGTAGATTATGCTCATAACAATGGTGTTTTAGTTTGTGTTAATGCAGGAACATCAAGCATTAAAAAAGGGTTTGAATATATGAAAAAAATACTAGAGGATGCTGATGTTGTTGTTATGAACAAAGAAGAAGCTCAAATGTGTACAAAGATTGAAATTCGACCTGATACATCTGAACATAAATATTCTAAAGAAAAAATTCATCCTGATTTAGTTGAAAATTTAAAAAAATTAAAAGTAAAAGATTATCAAATAATAGTTATTACAGACGGTGGTAATGGCGCTTATGCATACAACGGAAAACAAATATTCTATTGTCCTGTGTATCCCGGAAAAGTTGTTTCAACATTAGGTGCAGGTGATGCGTTTGCATCTACATTCTGTGCAAGCATGGACAGAACAAAAATGGATATTGGTAAATCTTTACTATATGGTTCAATTAATTCAGGTTCAGTTGTATCAAAATTCAGCGCAACAGAGGGTCTTCTAACTTTTGAACAAATAGAAGAACGCTTAAGAGAACTTCCTGAGTATAACTATGAAATTATTGATTTATAAAAATTATCAAATTTAATACTATTTCATTATTTACACGTTGGATTGGATTCTGTGACGGTAGTTCCATTTGGGCATGTTCCATTTTTATCTGTAAATTTCAAATAATCCATGTTGCCATAATCTATAATCCACGCAGAAGAACAAAACCCATTACCTTTAATTTCACTTAACATTCCAGAAAAAGACATACGCTCCGGTGTGAATTCAAAATAAGGTGAATTCGAGAAAAATCTGAAAACATCTGAGCCGATTCTAAATTGCCCTTTATTTGGTCCATCAATATCTACATAAAAAGTTAAACCTTTTTCAGTTTTATTATCGGCAATTGCAATAGATGTTCCATCACTAGTTATAAATTTATAAAATCTGGCAGTATTTGCAATAGCTAGACCTGATTCAGTATTATCTGCGAATTTTATATTTTTATTTGAATCAAAACAGTTTTGATTTGTAGTATTTGAACAATTTTTGGAAAGCTTCATAAATTCTGATATACGTTCACCAGCAACAAATGTATCTGTAATAGTTCCACCAAACGCACCTGATGCACTTTTCCACTCGTCAATAGGACCATAAACAGCCTGAGCCCTGCCTACTGCATCTGTCAAGTTTTGATATACCTTCTTAACTTTTACAACTTTTTCTTTGTCACCTGTTGAAGAGTTTAAGTTCGGAAGTGTCAATGCAGCAACAACACCGATAATGCCCATGACAATGAGAGTTTCAGCAAGAGTGAAAGCGAATTGTTTTGTTCGGCAGAGTGCAAATACGCCGTAATGACATTTTCTGTCATTGCGAGCCGATTTATCGGCGTGGCAATCTATTTGATTACTCTTTAAATAATTAAGGATTCTTTTTAGCATGTTATACTTCCTTTCTTTGTTTATTTATATTTCCGTCATACTGAGCGTTAGCGAAGTATCCAGTTGATTTTTTGTCTTGGATTATTCGGGTACGCACCGGCTTGTTGCTCGTATAAATTGCTATCGCAATTTTAGTAACTTCGCAATCGCCTGTTGCTCCTACGGGTTTCACTCACTTA
>DJYG01000040.1 GCA_002450015.1 Cyanobacteria bacterium UBA6984
GTTTACAGCTTCCCTCTAGGGAAGCTTTTTTTTTGAGTAATTATATTTTACTTAGTTATTTATTATTATTGATTTTTTATTTTTATGTAAAGAAATGTAAAACATGCTTTTTGTCATGTAGCAAAAAAAAAAATTATGATATTTGTATGCATGCAAACTTTAAAAGTTGCAAAAAGTTTTATAAATTTATAAAACAGTGTAGAATACAATTGAATAGGGAATAAGGTCTGCGATGGTAGATAACAGAGCAGCGGGATTTTACGGCATTAGCGGCTCATTTAATTTTAAAAGCGGCGATATTTCCGGTACAGCTTCCGGAACTAAAGACGACAAAATGGGGCAAGGCAATGAGTATTACCGCCAAGAAAAAAAAGATGAAAATATAACAAGAGAATCGTCAATGCAATTTACAGATAGGAGTGCTCAACTTCGAGCGACACTTAATTCGTTAGCAATGATGAATGTGGCTGGTGTGATTAACACTAAAAAGCGACCGTCACGGCTTGATGATGATAAAGACGAGAAATTTGACGAAAACGAATTTTTTGCAAAAACCAGAAAAAAACGTAAAGAGCTTTTACTAGAAAATGCTCTGGTTGATGATGACGAAAGAGAAGAACAAAACGCATAGCGCAAAGTGTATGGATTTATACATTAATATAAAGGGTTGTGTCTTAATCAAGAGTAAGTCTGATTAAGGCACTTTGTGTTGCTTGTGTTTTGAATTCTATTTTTCCGTGTTTTTCTGCCCAATTTACAAACCTGCTTATTGTTTTAAATTCAGTATTGTAATCATATGACAGAAATATCCAATATTTTCCTGCTGGTAGTCGGTTTAGCAGCTGTTCGATTGTTTCATTTTTCGATGTATCAGGTTTTATATATTCAACTTTGTTCGGAAGATTATAAAATGTATTGTAATAAAAATAATCTGCATTTGAACCTTCACTCAATGTGATAGTTTCATCAGGAGTTGTACTTTTTGCGATTATTTCAACCATTGTTCTTGAATAATCACCTTTATTTATATATTTAATTTTTTGGTAATCGTTTGTGAATATAATATGAGGAATTAAAACTACCATGAATATAATCCAACCGATATACCATTTTTTTATATCTGTAATTTTTACAATGTAGATTATTAAAAACGGTAGCAAAAATAATATCATTCTTCTCGAAAAAGGGTAAAATTGCATTGTTGATGCTAAAATTTCAGTTGTTGCTGTCAGAACTGAAATTGCAATATAAAAATACTTTTTATCCTTTATGAAAAGTATAAATCCTATAATAATAAACAACATTATAAAAATTAAAGGCATATGTTTTATGTTCATAAAGAAGTATTCAATATTTTGATTAATTAAATGAGGTAGATTGGAAAAGTCCTTATTTACAAATTCAGTTTTCCAAAAACCAATCATGCCTGCAGAATTGCTGGTAAATGAATTAATTACAAATAATTTTAAATATGCAAAAGCACTTACAAGAACCGGAATGAGCAAAGTTATAAATAATGGGGGATTCTCTTTTTTAAAGCTTAATGTCAAAAATCCTGCAATAATAACGAATGTACTTCCAAATGAAAACCAAGGTAAGATTGCCAAAATTAAGCTATATAGAAGCATTTTTTTAGCCGATGATTTTTTGAAATCAACACAAAGAAATACATATAGAGCAATTAATGAAAACAATACATCAACACTGTATGGTTTAAATTCAAAACTATAATTTATTAATACGGGATTAAAAGCTAATAAAGCTACACCAGCAAGAGTTGTCCACTTAGAATTGAATATTTTATCACCTATAAACCAATACATTACTAATGATAAATTTCCGCACAAAAAAGGAATAAACCTTAGTGTAAGATCACAACGGAATATATTGTGGTATCCATCAGTAATGAATACAAGTATTTTTGTGCATATTAAAAATAATGGTGGAGCAATTTGCAAAAATCTTAATTTTTCAAATAATTGTCCGTAAGATTTGTTTAGAATATTCCAACCCAAAGCTGATTCATCGTGCCAAAGAGGCGGATTTGTTATGTAGCCTTTTAATCTTAAACTAAAGCCAAATAAAAGAATTAACCCTGCTGCAAAATAATATATATATTTCTTTAGTTTTTCTTTTGTCATTTTTTACCTGTTACGTATAAAATTTCTCCAATATTACAATTACATTTTTTATAATGAGTATATACTAAATTATTTTTATTGATTTTAGAATAGGGAGCATATATCCATGTGTTATAGTTATTATTAAAAAAAGTGTACCTCGATGTGCTGTATAATATTCTGTTATCTTTATTATCTATGTTAATAATAACCTTATTTGCGAATTTGTAATAACAAGAATAATATAAAAATTCATTTGCCGATAAATTATCAACAAATATATAATCGGTATCCTTTTTGTTATTTATAAGATATTGCATAAATTCTCTGGCACAAGAATTTTTTGAAAACTTATGTGTAAATGAAATATGTGCAATTTTAATTGAAGGAAATATAAACAAAAATAAACTGAAAAAAATTATTATTCCGCTAAAAACTTTTCTTTTAAACGATATAAATTCCAGTGGCATAATTGAAATTAAAATCATCAGAGGTATTAAAAATAATAAAAATCTTTCGTAAAAAATATATTGTTTGAGGAATGATAGCATTATAAAAATACAAAATATTAATGTTGAAAAAACAGCAATTTTTCTATGTTTGAACCAGCAAATTACAAAACCTGCAAAGAAAAATGCTGCAGAAAGTATAAAAAGTTTTATATTCATTGTGTAAAGGAACAATTCCTTAACAAACATAAAAAAATTGCCAGTAGTTAAAAAAGCTTTTTCCCAGCAATCAAGCATAAAACTTTTATAAAAATTATTTATTTTTAAATAATAAAAGATAAATAATAAAAATGATAATAATGATGGAAAAATAAAAGTCAGCCATTTTTTGAAGTTTTGTTTAGAAAAATTTATTACATAAATTACGGTCAGCAAAATTACAGAAATAAAACTAAACCATGGTAATAAAGCTAAACAAAATCCATTAAATAATAAATTTTTATAAGAATTGTTCCAATTAAATTTATAAAACGAGTACAGAATAATGCACATAGAAAAAACTTCACAAATATAAGGTTTGAATTCAACTGTATAATTTAAAATTTGTAAATTAAAGCAAAACGCAATAAAACCAAATAAAATTGCTATTTTGTTTTTTAAATATTTTTGTAAAACAAAATAAAACATTATTAAAGATAAATTTCCAATAATAAAAGGAAATAATCTAAGCGTAATATCACTTACACCAAAAATATTAGAAATAAACTTTGAAACAACTAAAAATAAAGGCGGTGCAACTTGTTGCAAATGTAAAATTCCGAATAATTCTTTGTAATTTAAGGTTAAAACATTATATCCTAAAGCACTTTCATCAAACCAAAATGATGGATTATCCAATAACATCTTCGTTCGAATAAAAAAAGCTAATATAATAATACCCAATATGGTAAGATAATATACAACTTTATTAATTTGTTTTATCATAATAATACATTTTACCATAAAACAACTGATGTAAATTTTATTAAGACTATTGTAAAAAAAAATATTTTTTGATATTATAATTACAGCATATAAGAAAAAGAGGATAATATGTCAGAAAATTTTGATTTAGATACAGGAAAAAACATTGTTGACGCGCTAAAAGCTGATTCTGAAGCAGAAGAATTGAAATTAAACGAAGAAGTTTCAGAAGATTTATCTGAGTTTGAAGATTTTAATTCAGATAAAACTTCGGCAACGGAAGATTTAGAAACTGAAGAATATGAAGAGTCAACTGATGCGGAAACATTTGATTCTACAATGAAACCAAGCAGCGATTTTGAAAATAATATGGTAGAAAATCTACACACTCATGCTGTTGTAGATAAATATGCAAATGATTTATATAACTTTGAAGTACCAAACAATGTTGCAGTTCTTAAAAAGTTAATTGCAAAACTGCCATCAGGCGTAACACGTCAAACAGGTGCGCAAATTATTAAGCAAACTATGGAAGCACTTGGAATTTCAATGAAAAGTGTATTGCAAGAAGCTCAACAACTTCAAGAACAATTAAGCAGTTCAGCAAAAGAATGCCAAGCAACAATTTCAGAATACAAAAGACAAATTGTTACACTTGAAGAACAAGCTCAAAGCTATAAAAAACAATACAATAACCTTAATGAATTGGTAAGTTTATTCATTCAAACAGAAAACTAAGAACTAATAATAAAAATACGGAGCTTGGTGATATAATATCAAGCTCCGTATTTTTTTAGGAGAATTTATGAAAATAAAAGGTATAATTTTTGATTTTAACGGAACATTATTTAATGATTCAGCACTACATGAACAAGCTTGGCGTGATTATTCTAAAATATTAAGAGGTACATCATTTACAGATGAAGAAATGCACAAATACATGTTTGGACGTTCAAACGAAGAAATTATTACATACGCAATAGGCAGAAAACCAACACACGAAGAATGTCTAAAATGGGCAAATGAAAAAGAAGCCTATTATAGAGAACTTGTACTTAAAAATCCTGCTTGTATTCACTTAACAGATGGTGCAGAAAAGTTATTTGATTATATTTGCGAAAAAAATATTCCACATACTATTGCCACAGGTTCTGAAAAAACAAATGTTGACTTTTTTGTTAAAACTTTTAACTTAGACAAATGGTTTGATGTTGATAAAATTATTTATGATGATTACAAAACTCCCGGTAAACCTGACCCTGCAATATATTTAAAAGCATTAGAAATTTTAAATTTAAAAGCAGAAAATACCTTAGTATTTGAAGATTCATATTCAGGTATCACAGCTGCAAATAACGCTAAAATTGGCAAAATTATAGCAATTAACGAAAATCCTGATAATTTTAAGCATAAAGATGAAGTTTTCAAAGTATTGAAGAATTTTAATGAATTCGATTACGGTCTTATTTACAATGAAGATTGAAGTAATATAATTAAGGGAAAATAAGGAGGATATATGATTAACGAAAAACTACAAAATGCATTTAATGACCAAATTAACAAAGAATTGTATTCAGAATATTTGTATTTGGCAATGAAAATTTACTTTGAAGAAAACGACTTACAAGGATTTGTAAACTGGTTTAATATTCAAGTTCAAGAAGAACACGCTCATGCAATGGGTATGTTCGATTACTTGGGAGAAAGAGGCGGTTCTGTTAAACTTATGGCAATAGATGAACCGGTTGTTGAAGGTAAAACTCCTGTTGAAATTTTTGAACAAGTATTAAAACACGAAGAATATGTTACATCTAGAATTAATGCATTAATGGATGTAGCTGAAGAAACTAAAGATAGAGCAGCAATGATATTCTTAAATTGGTATTTGAAAGAACAAGTTGAAGAAGAAGCAAGTGTTGGTGGAGTATTAGCAAAATTAAAATTAATCGGCGACGATAAAAAAGCATTATTAATGCTTGATAAAGACCTTGCTACAAGAGTATTTAACCCTCCTGTTATTGGTTAAATTAAACTATTAAATAAAAAAGTTCGGATTTTATTTAAAATCCGAACTTTTTTAACTATTCAGCTTCAAATTGGTCTTTACCAACTGCACAAAGCGGGCAAACCCAATCTTCAGGCAAATCTTCAAAAGCTGTACCTGCGGCAATTCCATTATCTTCGTCACCTACGGCAGGGTCATAAACATAACCGCATACGGCACATACGTATTTTTGCATAATTTTCCTCCTTTTTGATTATTTTATATTTTAACATTAAAAAGGTTAGTTTATATTCAACAACAGGCTTAATTGTAACATAAATATAAATTATAGTAAGGTAAACAACAATAATTAATTCCAATATCTCCAACCGTTCAGGTAATAATTTAAAATTTCAGGATGATCCAATGTTGAAGCTTTTATGTTGTTTCTTTTTACATCTTTTTCTATATAAAATAAACTATTTATTGAATTATTTTCCAAAAATTTTGTTGGTACATTTAATTTTATATTTTTCTCATTTATAGGATTATTACTTGCAAGCATAAATCCCCAGTCCCCGAATGATGGAACGTAAGTGTGATAAGGCTTTGTATATTTAAAACCTGCAGCTTTAAGTGATTTTTCAATACACCAATATGCTTCTGGAGCAAAGAAAGGACTGGTAGCTTGTGTCACTATAATTCCATTTTTAGCAAGTTTTTGTTTTACAACTTTATAAAATTCTTTACTGTATAATCTGGCTAGTGACTGATTATTTGGGTCAGGCAAGTCGATAATTATGACATCAAAATATTTTTTTACATCTTCAAGGTACTTAAATGCATCTTCATTCAATATTTTCACTTTTGGATTTTCAAAACTATGTTCGCTCAATTCTGCCATAATTCTGTTTTTTACAGCCAAATCAGTCATTTCTTTATCTAAATCGACAACAGTAATCTGTTTTACATCAGGATATTTTAATAGTTCTCTTGCTGCTAAGCCATCTCCACCGCCAAGAACCAAAATATTTTCTCTGTGTTTTACCAAATTCATTGGAATATGAATTAATGGTTCATGGTAACGGTATTCATCTATTGTTGAAAATTGAACATTACCATCAATAAATAGTCTGATATCTGCATTATTTTTTGTTATAACTAACTGTTGATATGGCGTTTTCTTAGAAAAAACAACTCTATCATCATACATTGAATTTTCCAAATGATATGCAATTTCTTTTGAAAAAATCAACATACCAACAAGCAAAATTGCAATTAATATACCTTGAGTTTTTAACATTAAACTTCTTTTTCGTGTAAGTTTATCCTTGAACCATACAAAGGTTAAAATTCCAACCAGCAAGTTTAATAAACCTGTTGATATTGAACTGTTAAATACACCCAAAAATGGTAAAAGGATAAAAGGAAAAGCTAAACTTGCAAGAAATGCACCAAGATAATCTAAAGAAAGTACATTTGAAATATTCTCTCTTAATTGAAAATATTCTTCCATTATTCTTGTAAGTAATGGTATTTCCAAACCTATTAAAGTTCCTATTGCAACAATCAGCAGACACATTATAGGATAATAAAAAAACTGTACTGAATATATAAAATATAAAATAGGTACAGACAAACCTCCAATAATTGCCAGTAAAATTTCAACAAAAATAAACCAGTATATAAGATTTTTATTGAAAAATCTTGAGATTAATGTTCCTATACCCATTGCAGTCATAGTCAAACCAATGGTTATTGAAAATTGTTTTATGCTATCACCAATAAAATATGAAGAAATACTTCCTATTAATAATTCGTATATAATAGTACAAAATCCAACAACAAAAACGCAAAACAATAGAATTGACGCATCTTTTTTTGTCAAAACACTTTTATTTTCCACCGTGAATACCTTTTTGTGAAAATCTTGAACCGCTTACACTATTTTCTCTTACGCTTGCACCATAGTACGAATCATGCCTACTAATGTACCAGAATGAGTGATGATGGTGATAACCTCTATATCCTGGATAACCATAACCTTTATGTGCATAATTAAAACAAGCAAAGTAAACTATTGTCAAAACTGCTATCAAAACTATATAACAAATGAAGTTGAAGAATTTATTAGTCATCGCTCATTTCCTCCAATGCATCATTTAATTTTTCAAAATTTTCACTTACCCATTCTTTGTTCATTAAAATAAACAAAACAATAATAATTATTAAAAGGTAAGTTCCCATCATTAAATGCGGAATACCGCTGCCTTTTTTTACAACAATTTCTAATCCTATATTTTTCATCATATTTTCATCGGTATGAAATTGAATGTAATATTTTCCAGGTTCTGTAAATGACAAACTTGCTTCCATATTTCGGTCAGCCTCTGACCAATATCCTTCTGAGTCATAACCGCTTTCATGCCACAAGTCTTTACCAAATTCATATAAAGTATCTTTATCCTCGTCTAATACTTCTCCGGAAAAATAGATGTTAGTGTTATCACCGTACATTGATGATCTGATTTTACAAATCTTTGGTTGTCCTTTTTTTACTATTATAGGACCGTATGTAGAACCTTCGTCCAAGCTATATGTGCGTTTAGCTATTGTCTGATTTTCTATACTAAAATATGTCCAAAAACAAACAAAGCAGAACACGGTACAAATAAACATTAAATTGTTATAAAAAAATAAATTTTCTTTTTTTTGTTTAGGATTTACAATCATAATCTAAGCTCTCACATCGTTTTAAACTATATTTACAAAATCGACCATAAAGAATATTAAAAGAGCAAATACTATGATAACAAAAGCTTCACCAAGTCCTGCCGCTATATTATTATCTTTAATTTCCTGTTTTATATTAATAGCTTTAACAACCATTCTATCCAATATAAAAGCAATGCTTGGCAGTAGCAATACAATGGCTGTCAAATCAATAAAATATAATAATAATCCGTGCTGCCAAGTACCAACATCACCTATTGTTGCACGCATTAATATTAAACCAATGGCAATAATATTACCTGCAAATGACACACCCACAGCAACATTATCTTCCTCAATTTCACAAAGCAGTGAATATGGAGTTAATTTATCATATAACTTTGCAAATAATATCAAGAAAATCATTCCAAGCAAATAATATACAACAGAAGAAATCAATCCATACAATTTACCGTGAGCTGCCAGCGTTTCACCGGTAACACAAGCTGCAATAATCAATCCGGATGCTACATAAATACCAAAATGAACTGCTGCTGTACCTATGTTTCTATCTCTCACAATTTCTGCTACGTTATCAAACTTATGTAAAATAGCTTTTTCAACAATAAAACCGGAAAAAAGCATTAATACTATACCTAACAGAGCATAAACAATATAATAAAGCAAATCTGCTTTAAAAGACATTACAGAATCACCAACAAAAGCTCCAACCAATACTGCGGCATTCCCAAATAAAAATCCGCAATATGGTATTACGGCTGTTACATTACCTTTTTTTATTTCACCATACATATCGTACTTAATACATTTTGTAAATAACCATTTACCAAATATAAGCATTGCGCACGAAACAACAATATAAATTAAACTAGATAAAATTGAATATTTCATTAATTTTGTCCCTCACCATGTGTAGAATAAACAGTAATTGCAGATGGTTTTATAATTTGAGAATAATAACATGCGTAATCAGGTTTTCCTTCTTCATTTTTCCATTCTTCGACTGAAACTAAGAAGTTACCGTTTCTGAAATCCCAGTAATAAAGTTTTTCAACTTTGCTATCATCGCAGCGTTTATAAAATTTTGCGTCGCCTGAATCAACATAACGATACTGTTTTCTTTTATAGTACACAGAACCTGATTCATTTTCATCTATTTCTTTTAATGATGTTGTAATGTTCAAATCACCCATTGTAAATTTTTCCAATACAACAGACACCACTAAATCATCATCATCATCAACATCAACCCAAACTTTTTCGCCGTCATTTCGCACACATTCCAATTCATACCAGCTATAATCGCCTTCCATGTATAAATTTCTGCCAATAACTTTCAAATCCAAATCGGTGTCGTATCCCTCAACATTAGCAAGCCTTATAACACCACCTTCTTTTACATTTTGGATAATTCGCATATCTTCAGGATATTTGTTAAGACTTTGTTTTAAATCGAAATTTCTTTTTGCTAGAACAATAATCATTACAACTGCAAAAATCAAACCCATAGCAGCAAGAAAACCTGTTGACATTGGTATAATACAAGCAATGACAACAAAAATAATAATTCCATAAATAGCAACGTACATTTTAACTCCTTTTGACTAATTATTTTCAGTTTCTATGTCTTTTTGTTCAATCAAATATTTTGGAGCTATTTGTTTTTTTAGCTCTAATAATGACTGTTGAACTTCACTTGAATATGTTGTACCGATTGCTGCATTAATTTCTTTATCAATATCTGTTTCAATAGTAGTCATTTCTTCATAAGCTTGAGCCATAGATTCTTCTTTATGAACTCTTTCTTTCATATTTTCAAGTAAGGCTTGAGCGTTGTTATCACTCATTGAAACCATTTGTTTGCTAATTTTTCTTGAAGTAACTGCAACTCTGTGGCGTGCTTTTAGTGTTTTAACTTCATCTTCCCAATTTTGAATTTGTTCTTTTAGGTTAGCAATTTTGCTTTCCATTTTTTCTGACATTGCAGTGTAATTTTTTGCATCAAGAGTATATTTTTTTATATTTTCTACTGCTGTTTGTTTCTTTTTTAGTGCTTCTGAAGCTAATCTGTCTGCATCTGCCTGACTTAAATCACCGGATTGAGCCTTCTGCAATAAAGTTAAAGCCTTTTTTTCATAATCTTTTGCAATTTCTGTTTGTTCGGCTATTTTATTTTGAGTTTCAATAGCTAAAGACTTTATTTCAGCGAGCCCTTTCATACTTGTATCATAATCTTTTTTCAAATCTCTAATTGCTTGTTCAGCCATCAGAATAGGATCTTGGATTTTATTTACAAAGGCATGTAAAAATGATTGTACAACCTTGAATAGTTTTTGAAAAATGTTCATTTACGACTCGCTTTCTTCTGTGTTCTTATATTCAAAATATTCATACGCTTGATTTATCATATCAAGTTTTTTGACCGCATTCATTTTTTTATTTTCATCATCAAAGTTGTCTGGATTAAACTTTGCAACTAACTTTTCATAGTGAGATTTTATTATATCAAAAGATTCAGGAGCTGTTTCAAACCCAAGAATTTTTAAATAATGCTCATCAGGTAATTTTTTTTCATCATCTTGTGGAAATAAAGGCTTTCCGTAAGCTTTTTCTGCTTCTTCTAATTCGGCATCCATTTGAGCATACGCATCTTTTAAAGGTATATCTTCTTTTTCGACAGTTGATTTTATCTTTTCAACAGCGTCTTTCAATAAATTCTTAATATCCATCATGCACTCTTTTATAACACAAAATGTTAGCTTTTTCAACTTATATTAAGTTATCTAAACTTTTTGAATAAGCTAATATATTAGTAAACATTTCAGTTACAAAGAGCTTTTTCGTTTCATTATCCGACGATAAAACCAGTTTTGTAAACTTCATTATTTCAACCTGCACTAAATCTTGAAGCATCATAGTTGATGTTATTTTTGTTATAATTTTTGTTGCGTACTCAAAAAATAAAGGATGTTGTGAATACATTTCAAACCATTCTTTTATAGATTCTGTTATTGGCGCTATTTTGTTTCTTTCTTCTGCCAGAATTTCCTTATTAAAATCTTTTATTTTTTCCGGTAAGTCTTGATATTTATTGGTTAATTCTGCTAATGTTTTTTCAGTGTAAACTGTATTTTCATCTAAAATATTTTCCATCGGACAATACTTCATTCCATTGATAAATGCACCAAATTCAGATAAATTGTACAGTTCTGAAGTTTTGTCTTTAGCAAACAGAATTTCAAATTGTCTTATAAAATTTGCATAATCTGTTCTTGTTTTAACGTACTCTCCGGTGATAGATTTAACTTCTGTTACCGGCATTATTACACCTTGAATTTTTATTGAATTTTGATTATTTGCACAGGCTATTTTGCCATCGCAATATGCAGTATCATTTTTAAATGCTAAGTCAAGTCCTGCAAAAATTATCTTTTTAAATCCCATAAGTTTTGCGCATCGGTACGCACATATTGTGCTAGTTCCACCGGTTTCTAGCAATTTTATATCATCATATAATTTTATTTTTAATTTATTACTATAAATATTATTTTCTGAATAATATGTAAAAAAGTTTTGGCATGGTATTAATTTCAGGTAACTGTCGGCTTTAATATCGGCAATAAGATTTATTTGACTGAGATAATTTTCATCTTGTGGGAAATATACTTTTGTCCAATTTGAATCAATTACAACGCAAAAATCAGGTGTAATCTCATTATTTCTTAAAGTTTCAAGAGTTCTATTAACCGCAAAAATCACATATTTTGAACGATTTTGCTTTATTTTTTCTATGTTATCTTTCAAAGATGGACCTGCTCCAAGAATAAGCGCAGTCTGATTTTTAAATTTGTTTTCCAATATATTAACCGGGTAATTTTTATTATTAGAAGCTGCATTTGTCAAAATATTTTTAGACCACTCTTTTGATATTTTTTTTATAGTATTCAAATCTATAATTTTATTTTCACAAGCCTGATAAATTTTTTCGGTTAACACAGTAAATTCGCTTGTATGCATCATCAAATAATTTTTCAGATAAACAAATTCGACTTTATCATCAATAAGATATTTGTTATTTATATAATTTGCGCAATCGGAAATATTATCTGTTAAGTACAATCTTCCACTGTCAAAATATTTTGTTAAGTCAACATATTCAAATGTAAACCTTAAAATATTCATATCTGATTCGTACAAAACTAAGGAACAAATACTTTTGTTATACACATAATCCAGTAAATTAGCTATTCCAAGACCAAATATTATGATAAAATCATAACGACTTTTTGATTTTTTTACTTGTTCGTCATAAATATTCTTAGCTGCTGACAAAGGACTCGGTATATCATCAATATATTTTTCATTTTGCAACAATATATATTCGCCTTTCTCATTTTTGAGAACGCTAATACATTCAGATGCGTTTTTTAAAGAAACTTTTTTAATTTTATTAGCTAGAGTTTTATTGTATTTTTCAAGAGCTGCTATATTTTTGTTAAACATTTTTAATCCTAAGGTTTGTGCTTTTTGTTACAGCGAATAAGTTTGCTTAGCGTACTATTTTCATCTCCTTCATGAAAATCTGCCGCGTGTTCGGCATCATCGTGATAATCAATTATATGTTCGTGCATAGCCATTTCAAGTTTGATTAATGCTATATTATAATCAAATTGGGCTTTTGTATAGTCATATAAAGAACGAATATAAACATTTCTTGCATCTTCAAGTTCCAGTTGGTTCATCAAATTATTTTTATAATTATAATATGTTATATCAAAATATTCAGCAGATTCATTCATTTTTTCTTTGGCAACAGGTATATTTTTCTTAGTTGTTTCAACGGTATTAAGACATTTTCTTACCGTAAAATATAAATTTTCTTTAAAAGTTTCAATTTCTGTTTCTGCTAAATTCAGTTGAGCAACAGCACCTTTTACATCATATTTTTGTTTCATTGCATTTATTGATGAATCTATTGAAACCGCAACAGATAGACCGTTATTATCGAATTTATTTGTATTTAAAAAATCATATCCTACACCTGCATTCATTTCAGGATAATAGCTTCTTTTGATATAAATAAGCGCTTGTTCAAATGAATTTCTTGTTGCAACTAAAGCTTTAATATCAGGACTGTTTTTATATGCTATTTCGACAGCTTGTTTATATGAATATTTTGGATGTTGAAAAATTGTATCATCCTTTGTAACTCTGGATTTGTTCACATATTTAACATTTTTAAAAACTGTTTGATTTTTTGGAATATACATAAATGTTTGAGTTTCGTATATGTGATATTTTGGTGCATTTTCTAAGTATATTGCGTTATTTAATTCTTCTATTGCATTTTTATAATTATTTTCAGCTATGTTCAGCTGAGCTTTTACTTTTAATTGAGCTACTTTTGCATTAATTAAATCGGCATTATTTTTAGCACCGGATTTTACAAGGTTTTGAATTTCTTTAACTATTGCCGTTTGCATATCATAGCTTGTTTTTTGTATTTCGTATTCTGATTTTGCTTTTAGAAGATTATAGTAATAAGTTTTTATTGAAAATACTGTCTGACAGACTATATCCAGAAATTCATATTCTGCTGCTATTTTTAAAAATTCTTCCATTTTTATATTTGCAGTTGTTTTACCAAAATCCCAAATCATTTTATTTAATCTAACACCAACACTTGGAAGTTCTCTATAATTTCTTATGAATTCTTCTTTGTTTGAATTAAATTCTTGCCTATATCCTGCTCCAACACCAAATTCAGGAAAATAAGCCGATTTTGCAACTCCAACATTGCTTTTTGCAATTTCAAGCCTGTGTGCATATTCTTTTATCACAGGACTATTTTTTAAACCTATTGCTATGCAATCCTTTATATTAAGCAACGAACCATCTTTTACTTCAACAGCAGTTTCAAGATGATGGTGATGTTCACAACCACAGTCTTCAATTGCAAAAGAAGTATTATGACTAAATAATAGCAAAACTAATATTAAAAATCTTTTCATAAACTAATACTATCACAAAATGCAAAACAGTTGACATGTTTTTGTTTTTAGAAAATATTATAAATAGGTACATAATAAAAAGAAGGAGGTACTTATGTGGGAAAAGAATGTTGATATTAATGAAGTAAAAGAACTTAGAACAAGAACTCTTATTTATTTTGGAGTTGGCGCTATAAAAAAAATTAATGATATTTCAAAAGATTTAAAAAGCAGAGGCATTGATAAAGTTATAGTAATGTCGGGCAGAAATGCTTATAAAGCAACAGGAGCTTGGGATGTTGTTGAAAAAGCATTTAAAGACAATGGCATTGGATATATAAATTATGACAAAGTAACTCCAAATCCTACCACTGACCACGTAAATGAAGCTGCAAAAATGGCTCAAGATTTTGGAGCAAAAGCTGTTGTAGCAATTGGCGGAGGTTCACCAACTGATGCAGGTAAATCTGTGGCAATATTATTGGAATACGAAGGTAAAACAGCTGAAGAACTTATTGAAGGACAATTTGAAGTTACAAAAGCAGTACCAATTATCTCGATAAATCTAACACACGGCACAGGTACAGAAACAAACAGATTTGCAGTTGTTTCTAATTTGGCAAAAAACTTTAAACCTGTTATTGCTTACGATTGTATTTATCCGACTTATGCAATTGACGATCCGCAATTAATGACAAAGTTATCACCAAAACAAACTCGATTTGTATCAATAGATGCGGTAAATCACGTTGTAGAAGCGGCAACAACAACTGTTGCATCACCATATTCTATTACATTAGCAAAAGAAGTTGTAGAACTTGTAACAAAATACTTGCCAAAAGCGCTTGAAAATCCGGAAGATTTGGAAGCAAGATATTTCTTAGCATACGCTGCAACAATGGGAGGTGTAGCATTTGATAACGGTCTGTTACACTATACTCACGCACTAGAACATCCTTTAAGTGGTGTAAAACCTGAGTTATCACATGGCTTAGGTTTGGCAATGCTTTTACCGGCAGTAGTAAAAACAATTTATCCTAAAAAATCTTATATTTTAGCTGACGTTTTAGCTCCAATAGTACCTGATTTGAATGGAAATCCTGACGAAGCTGAAAAAGCAGCTAAAGGTGTTGAAAATTGGCTAAAATCGGTAGGTGTACCTGAAAAGCTTGAAAATGAAGGATTTACTGCAAATGATGTTGAAAAATTAGTTAAATTAACTTTTGATACACCATCTTTAGGTGGTTTACTATCAGTTGGACCTTGCGGTAACAGTGAAGAAGTTGTACGAGAAATATATAAATCTTCACTAAAACCTATGAATTAGATTAATAAAAAACGAAACAAATTAAGGCGCAGGCTATGCCTGCGCCTTAGTGGATTATACTTTATTTCAACTCAATTATGCATTCAGATGATAGCTTAACCGGAATGCGATTCATTGGTATTGTAGGATAACCGTTAACTGTATAAATTTTATGTGTTAGTGCAAGCCACATTGCATCAACTTCGATTTTATTTAGTAATAAATAATTTTCAGCCGGAATATTTGAATAATTTAGAAATATTACGCTGCATGTATCCGGTATAGTGTATTTTTGAATATCTTTAATTGCATCTTTTTTACTGTATAAAAATAAATTTTGAGCAGGGATTTGTTCAATAATTAAAACAAAAATTACAAGTAATTTTAAAATGTTTTTATTAAAATTTTCTATTATACTTGCAAATATATATGCAAAAATTGGACATAAAATATTCACAAATCTTCCGACAGCCCTAATAGTTCCACCCGCAGGAAAATAATCATATACTATTTTGTGTAGAAAGCTTATATTTATTATTGCAAATATTGAAATTATAAAAATCAATATTATTTTTTTATAATTTTTTAATGAATAAATCCCATAGCATAACAAGAATGTTGCAAAAATTCCTATGCCATAAATATCATCTACATTCAGGTTTCTAAATTTAAAAAATAAAATATTATCTAATAGACTTTGATTTATAAAATAATTTTTTAATGTTGGTGTAAGCTGTAATACTACGTCATAAGGATATTTTGTTACTCCTGTTGCCAAATAATGTATAGCAAGCGGCAAAAGTAATAATATTAAAAGCAGCAAATTAAAAAATAAATATAACTTATTCTCATTTATATAGTTGAAAATTTGTTTTGAAATATCCTTAAAAAATATTAATATAAAACTTAAGATAAAAATGCTAAAAGCAATAAACCAACCCATATAAAAGCTTGTATAAAATTGAAGTACAATAAAAATACAACCTGCAAAAGACAATATTTTATATTTTTTAGAATATATAAAGCAAATAAGTGCTAAAATCGTATAAAACTGTGAAAGCAATTGAATATGCACTATTTGCCCATATCTTATTATTGAAAATGCAAAGAAGAATGCACCGGCAGCGCTTGATAAATCTTTGAATTTAAAGCAATTTTTTAACAAAAAATAAAAAGAAGAAAAATTTAATATGCAAAGTAACAATGAAGTTAATAAAAATGCATTGTATGGGTTAAAGAGCAGTCTTAAAGGTACGTAAAATATGCCTATGCCAAATAAGACATCAGAAAATGCAAGAGTATTCTTTGCGGGATACAAGCAGGGCATATTCCACAACTGTTGGTGAGGTGCTGTTTGATTTACCCATAACCAAAAATGTTCAAGAATATAATTTATATATCTTGAATCTATATTATCTCCAGGCATTAAATCAAATCCACTGCGTATGCTGTGCCAGCTAAAAATTAAAATGCCTAATACAACAAATATAAAATAATATTTATGGTCAGTTAAATTTTTTAGCATTATATAACCGTTATATTACAACTTTCAGGTTGAATAGTACGCTTATACTTCACATCAGGATATCCAAATAACATTACATAGGCAAGTTTATGAGTTTTTGGAATATTAAATTTATGCATAACTTCTCTGCTTAAAGGCATTGTATTATATGCATATCCGCACCATAATGTACCTATACCCAACGTTTGCGCATAAAGTTCAAAATAACTTAACGCAATTATCGGATCAATTTCTTTACAAGGAGCTTTCTTATTTACAGAAACAACTATCATGTGAGGAGCATTTCTAAAAATAACATCTTCATCACTTAAAACCGCTCTCTTTAAAGAAGCAATATGACCTTTTGCAGGTACAAATTTAAGTATTTTTTTTAATTTTTTATATAAAATTTCCTTAATTTCAACCATTGTATCTTTATTTTCAACAATAGCAAAATGTAAATCTTTAAAATTTACTCCGGTAGGTGTCCAATTAAGGATATTTTTAAGTTTATCTAAAGTTTCTTTACTTACATTTTCTTGCTTAAATTTTCTACAACTGCGCCTTGCTTTAATCAAATTTTCCATATCAATTGAAGAAGGAAAATTTGAAATAGAGTCAGATAAATCAGGATTTTTATCAAAAATACTTATTGCTGCATTAGGACATATTGCCAAACAATGTTGACAGCCGATACATGCCAACTCATTTTTTGCATACGGATAACCATCTTTATCTTGACTTATAACGTGTGCAATACAATCCCTTACGCATAACCCGCACTTTGTACATTTATCTTTATTAACAGTAAAACATAAATCCTTTGTCATTGCTATTTATCTTTTTTTTTAGGAGCATGGTCTTGCAAATAATTTGCTAAATCTTTCACGTTCATTTTTTTTGCATCTTCAAGCTTTAAACCATAATTATCTTTTAATAATTTTGAAAGTTCATCATCAGTAATTTTTCCATCCTGATTTGTATCAAGTATTTTGCTTATTTTTCCCATAACATTGTCGTTTATAAGTGGTCTTGCAAATATTGATACAGAATCTTTTATTCCAACTTTTAATTCTTCAATGGAATATGTTCCATTACCTTCTTTGTCAATTTTTTTTAATAAATCACCTGTGTTCATTTTTAAAGTCTTGTTGTTAATTGCAGCTGTGTATTTCATATAACCTCCTTTTTTTTTATTATATCACAATTTATAAAAATCATATAATTAGATTATAAAAAATTATTAAAAATATGTAAAATAATAATATTATGACAGAAAATTTATCTAAAAAAAGAACTGCTGCAGACTTCTCACAAGTAGCAATGTATGAAGGTAATCCAAAATACGAACAGGCAATTTCGAGAGTTACAGAAATTTATAAAACTGAGTATGATTCTCGTTCTCCATTTGAAAGAGATGAACATCGACTCTTGCATTCTACCGCATACCGGAGAATGAAAAACAAAACACAAGTGTTCTTTGCAACTGAAAATGACCATATTTGTACGAGAATTGAACACGTAACGCACGTTGCATCTATTGCTGAAACTATTGCAAAAAATTTAAATTTAAATCAAGAACTTGTAAACGCAATAGCAATAGGTCATGATATAGGTCATGCACCATTCGGTCATCACGGTGAATTTATATTAAATGATATTGTTAAAAGGCTTGATATTTGTGTTCGTTTTTGGCACGAAGGAAACAGCTTAAATTTTGTTGATAACATCGAACTGTTACCTGATTATCAAGGAAACATGAAAAATTTAAATTTAACATATGCTGTTAGAGATGGCATAGTTTGCCACTGCGGTGAAGTTAATGAAAAAATTGTAAAGCCTAGAGATGAATTTTTTAATTTGACAGATATTCAATATGCAAGTCATGTCATGCCATTCACCTATGAAGGCTGCGTAGTAAAACTTTCAGATACAATTGCATATCTTGATAGAGATATAGAAGATGCTTTAATTTATCATATATTATCAGATAAGCAATTGACAGAAATTCAACATATAATTCAAAAAGCATTTCCGAATGAAGACGTTCGTAATATATGTCCAAAAATATTATCCTACTATTTTATAAAGGATTTATGCCAAAATTCTACACCAGAAGAAGGTCTTAAATTTACGGACAATGCATTTGAGATGATGCGTTTGATTAAGGAATATAATACTGAAAATATATGCGGTCATCCAAGATTACAGCCATTCAAAAAATATGCTACACTTGTTCTTGAAACTATTTTTGAGAAACTTGATTCTTATTTTTGTGATGATATTTTAGCCGCGATGAACGCTGAAAGACGCTTATATCCAACATTGACATCTTATTTTAGAACTTGGCTTATAAGATATACTGAAATTGATTTGGAAAGAAAAGCAAGATATAAATGTCAAAATAAGGTGATTTATGACTATAAATCTCATAAAATGTACAGAAAAGCTATTATCCACTTTATTTCAGCAATGACCGATAAATTTGCTATAAAAATATTTAACGAAATTATAAGTTTTCATTAATAAAACAAAAACTACCGCTTTTATAAACGGTAGTTTTTATTTATAATTCTTGATTATTTATTTGTACAAAGGTTGTAATTTTACTGCTTGTTGAGGAATTACACCTTCTTCGATTGGAAGATATACTCTATAATCAATATCAGGGAAACAGTTGTCAATATCTTCAATTGCAAATAATTTTGCTTCATCAATATTATTTGCATCAATCATATCTGCAATTGTTTCAAATCTTTCAACGTGTTCTCTGAATCGGTCTGTCGCATAATCTTTAGCTTGCCAAGTTGTAATTAAGAAAGGCCAATCTGAACTTTGAAGTAACAAGTTTTCTCTTGCTAATTGGCTCAAAGCTCTTAGTAATAATTTATCTTTTGGTTTTTCTTCGTATCTTGATGCAATTTCGGTTATACGTTTTTCACAAGAGTGAATAATAGGCCACATCCATTCTGTTAAATGATTCATCCATACATAGAAATGTCCGCCTGCACCCCAAGAACTTTCAGGAATTTGAATAGCTTCTTTTGGTGGATAAGCTTGCAAGTATTCACCAGCAGTCATCATTTGAATATCATCTTTTAAGTATGTGTTTAATTTTTTAACAACTTGTTTAATAAATTCAACACCTTCAAACCACCAGTGTCCGAACAACTCAGTATCGAATGAAACCATTACTAAGCCTTCTTTACCGTTGTGTGCCTTTTTGTAATCATTTAATAAATGATACAACATTGTTGTATAGTGATCAGAATTTTCATTAACTTTGTTAAATGCCAATACAGGGTCATATAACATTTTGTCACCTAAATCAGTAGTGGATGATGTTATTCTCCAATAATGCATACCAGATTTGTCATCTTTTTTATGAAATTCTCTATATACACCATCACCAGGATATCCATCAGCAGCTGACCAAACTTGATAACCTGCTCTGTCATTTCTTCCCATAACTGCAACTTGTGCATCAGGCAGCCAATATGCAGAATATGTATCATAACCTGTTGCTTCTCTTTCAGGTAGTGGTATATATTCAATATTTCCGTAAGGACCTATTACACGTCTGTTACCTATTGAATTACCACCTTCAATTACATGAGATTCTGTAAAGAAGTATTGTATATCATTATTTTGTAAAGTAACTTCAATAGCCGGACGCCACTTCTTTTCACCATCAGAACCAATATACTGATAACCTTGTCTATACGCACATTCAGGCAGCCAACAGCCTTTAGCTTTTTTACCGAATAAACGCTTTGTTGTATCAGAACCCACCTTAAATTGTGCATTTAAATTGTTATCTGTTGCAAGCAATGGAGAAAAACCATGAGTAGCACCTGATGTCGTAATTTCAATACAACCTAAATCTTGATATTTTTTAAATGCAGTAACAAGATTTTTATTATATCTTTTAACAAAATGCTCTTTAATTTTTGTTAAATGATTGTAGCAGAAATTTGCCAAGTAACTCAAATGTTCAGAATGCTCAACTTCAGGATCAGGATATCTTTCGACATCTTCAGCCGCAGCTTTAATTCTTGTATCCATATACTCAACAAAACCATCTTGTAAATGCTTGTCATTTAATTGTTCAGCTAAAATCGGTGTTATCCCAACTGTAAGCTTTGCCTTGATACCGTCTTCTTCATATAATTCAGAAATAGCATCAAGAAGCGGAACATAAGTTTCAGACATACATTCGTATAAATTTTCTTCTCCGAACGGCCACATACCGGCTTTGCGATAATAAGGCAAATGGCTGTGTAACATAAAAACAAATTGTCCTACTGACATGGTAAATGCCTCCATATTTCGTGTTTATCAATTATTATCAAGGGTAAATTGTAACGAGAAACAATTATTTCCTTTATCAATTTATAACATGAACAAATTTTTTATGTTACAAATTCTATGCTATTTGTATCTGATTGTTACAATTTATCTATAAAATTGCCCACCTCGATAATTAAATTATATACCGAGCGGTATATAAAGTCAAGTAATTGTTTATAAAGTTTACAATTTGTTTAAATAAATATTTGTTTATGCTCTAATAAATAGGTTGAGATTAAAAAAGAGAGGAAACGAAATGAATATTGAAAGAACATTTGTTGCAATTAAACCTGATGCAGTACAAAGAGGTTTAATGGGTAAAATAATTACAAGATTTGAAGAAAAAGGGTTTAAAATAATAGCAATGAAAATGCTTGAAGTTTCAAATGAACAAGCGGCTTCACATTATGCAGAACACAAAGGAAAACCTTTTTATGATGGACTTGTTAAATTTATCATGTCTGCACCTGTTGTAGCAATGGTTGTTGAAGGTATTGATGCTGTTGCAGAAGTAAGACACATTTTAGGAGCAACTAATCCTAATAATGCAGATGTAGGTTCAATAAGAGCTGACTTTAGTCCTGTAATGAGTTGCAATTGCGTACATGCTTCAGATTCTGTTGAGTCTGCAAAACGAGAAATGTCAATTTATTTTGATGTTGAAAAAGAACTTTGCACAAAATGGAAAACAAGAATGGAAATTATTTTAGATGACTTGTCAAAATAATTATTTTAGTTATGAATTACTTCATGTTGACAAAAATACCGGTGCAAGAGCCGGTATTTTGCATACGCCTCATGGCGACATAGAAACACCAATATTTATGCCTGTTGGAACAAATTCTTCCGTAAAAATGCTTACTAATTATGACGTCGAACAGGCAGGGGCTCAAATAATATTGGCAAATTCATATCACTTATACTTAAAAGCAGGTACAAAACTTATTAAACAATTTGGTGGTATCCATGGTTGGATGAATTGGAACAAGCCTGTATTGACAGACTCAGGAGGTTTTCAAGTATTTTCACTCGCAAATTTAAGAAAAATTACAGAAGATGGAGTATCTTTCAGAAACCCTAAAGATGGCTCTAAACATTTTATATCTCCTGAAATATCAATGGAAATTCAGGAAGATATAGGCGCAGATATTATGATGGCTTTTGATGTTTGTTCTCCGTATCCTTGTACTTATGATGAAGCTAAAAAAGCTATGGAACAAACTCACAGATGGTTGGAAAGATGTTTTAAGGCAAAAAGTAACCCTAAACAAGCGCTATTTCCGATTGTTCAAGGTGCTTTCTTTGATGATTTAAGAAAAGAAAGCGCATCGGTAATATCTTCTTTTGACGCAGTGGGCTACGCAATTGGAGGTTTGAGTGTTGGCGAAACAAAGGATATAATGAATCATTTTGTTGAATTTACAGCACCTTTATTACCTGAAAACAAACCACGGTATTTAATGGGCGTTGGTACACCTGAAGATTTATTAGATTGCATTAAGCGTGGAATAGATATGTTTGATTGCGTTCTTCCAACAAGAAATGCTCGTCACGGTTCATTCTTTACTCATAATGGAAAAAAAATCATAAAAAATAAAGAATTTGAGGCAGATGCTGAACCCCTTGATGAATTGTGCAATTGTTATGCTTGTAAAAATCATTCAAAAGCATATATAAGACATTTGTTTAGATGTGGTGAAGGTACAGCAGCAGCTTTAATGTCAATTCATAATATTAAATTTTTATTAGATTTTGCTAAAGCTTGCAGAAACGCTATTTTAAATGATGAATTTGAAAGATTTTATAATGATAATTATTATAAAATAGTGCAAAAATAAAACTTATTAATTTTTACACAACAAACCAAAAAATAAGAGCAATTATATTATGCTCTTATTTTTTGTTATTATTTATTTATTTATTTATTTATTTATTATCATATTCTTGCTTAATTTCTTTACGTTTAACCTTTTTAGTTGCGGTTCTTGGTAAAGGTTCTTTTGAAATTAAAATAGAAGTCGGACGTTTAAAGTTTGATAATCGTTTTGAATATTCTTTAACCTCTTTAATGATTTCCTTTTCTAAATCGGCATCATTTGGGTAAGATTTAATCATATCCTCGGTTGGTACAATTTTTATGACAACATCTTCGCTACCGTCTTTTTGACCACCCTTTCTTCTTCCTCCAAATACGCATAATTCTGCAAATTTAGAGCTTTTTTCCATTACAGCTTCCACTTCTTCAGGAAAAACTTTTTTACCGCCTGATAAAACAATCATGTTTTTAATTCTACCGGTAATCCATATAAAGCCATCATCATCAATATTGGCAATATCTCCTGTCCTTAACCAGCCATCACTTGTCATTACATCTGCGGTTAAGTCATCTCTTTTGTAATAACCTTTCATTATATTAGGTCCTTTAACTTGTAATTCACCTGTTTCTTTATCAATTCTCGCTTCTACCCCGGGTATAGGACGACCTACCGAACCTAATTTATTATGACCTTTAGTATTCAAAGATACTACCGGACTTGCTTCTGACAAGCCATAACCCTCGAATACTTCAATACCAACAGTGTTAAAGAATTTAGCAATATTAACATCTAAAGGAGCGCCACCTGAAATAAATCCTCTAAACTTGCCACCCATATTCTTTTGTACTGTTTGGAACAACATTCTTCTAACTCTATACCAAGGTATAAAAGGTGCTATTTTATATTTGAGTTCAAATAAAAATCTTTTTATAGGTCCGTATTGATTAATTGTAGTATCTAATGTTGCTTTTAACAATTTTAAAAACGCAGGTACAACAACCATAAAAGTAATTTTTTTATGTTGAATAATATCGAATAAGTCCTTTGGTTTTAAACTTTTTGAATAATAAATGCTTGTACCTAAACTCAAAAAAGTTAAGTAGCCAACTGAAAGTTCAAATAAATGATTCATAGGCAAAATTGAAAGTAGTCTGTCGTTGGTTGTTAACGGAAAACACTCTGATATACTTTCAGTTTGAGTCATAATATTTTTATATGTAATCTGAACTCCTTTAGGCATACCTGTTGTTCCTGACGTATAAATAATAAGTGCAGTTTGGTTTAAGCTTCTGTGAACCCATTTTTTTCTTGGTTCTGATTGAATTGTATATATACTTTCGTATTCTTTGTTTACACCTTTATCATCAATTAAAATCAGCTCTTCAATAGAAGAAATAGTTTCTTTTAGCTTTTTACCCATTTCAAAATATGCACTTGATACAAGCAATACCTTTGGAAGACAATCACTCAATATTGAGTCTAATTCATATTCAGTAAGTTTTATATCTAAAGGAACAATTGTACCGCCTGCAATTACAATTGAGAAAAATGCAGCGCTCCATTCAGGATTAGATTCTGATAAAATTGCTACCTTATCACCTTTTTGAATACCTTTTTCCAACAAATATCCGCCTAATCTTTGTGCAAGAATACTAACTCCTCTGTATGTCATCTCTGACCAACCAAATTTAGAACGAATACCAAGTGCAGTATTTTCACTTAATTCTTTTGTTTTTTCTTCTAAAAATTGAAGTAAGTTTCTTTTCATACATAAATCCTCTCATTGTATCTTTCCAATCAATGATAACAAAAAATACTATTTTATGCAAGCATACGAAATAGCCGTTAAATATAGCATACAGGCTAATATATTAAATTTATGATTACAAATATAATTTTGTAAAAATAAGGAGTAGTTATGAAATTTACAGGTTCACAAACAGAAAAAAATTTACAAGAAGCTTTTATTGGGGAATCAAAGGCAAGAAATAAATATACTTTTTACGCTTCAAAAGCAAAAAAAGATGGTTATGAGGTTATAGCAAAAATTTTTGAAGATACTGCAAATAACGAAAAAGAACATGCCAAAATTTGGTTCAAACTGCTTTGCGGGGGAGAAATATCAGATACATTAACAAATTTAAAAGATGCATCAGAAGGAGAACATTATGAATGGACGACCATGTATAAAAATTTTGCTAAAACAGCAAGAGATGAAGGTTTTAATGACATTGCCCTTCTTTTTGATACAATTACGACTATTGAAAAATTCCATAATGAAAGATATGATAAACTTATTAAAATTTTAGAAGATGGCACTATTTTTAAATCATCTTCGCCTGTTGTTTGGGAATGCTCAAATTGCGGATTTCAAATTTTAAGCGAAGTTCCTCCTGAAAAATGTCCGCTTTGTGCCCATTCAAAAAGTTATTTTTTCAAAAAAGAAGATATTTTATAATCATTTAACAGATTTTGCAGGCAGAGAACAACCTGAATCTTCAATATCAATTTTACCATCAAAATCATTATCAACACCGTCATGGCAAGAACCAATTGAATCGTGAGATTCACTTGAAACATTTTTGCTAAGCCATTCTTTTGGAATTTTTTTCCATAAATATAAGAAAAAGTTTTTATAATATTTGACTATTGTCGGGTTTTCAATTATAAGAACATTCTCGTCATTTTTGGTATTACCGCTTTTTGATAAATTCATTGAACCTGTTACTAAGTATTTATCATCAATAATTAAACTTTTTGAATGAACTTTACCTGCAAAATTTTCTGTTTTAACCAATACACCTAATTTTCGCAGAGCCTCATGTGTAGAATATTTATTACTTGCATTTGTTGCATCTAAAATTATTCTTACATCAACCCCACGTTTATAAGCATCTGCAAGAGCTTGTGAAAGTTTTTTATGCGTAATAATAAACATAGGAATATAGACATATTGCTTAGCATTTTCAATTAATGGAATTAATGCAGTATTTATTGCATCGTCTTGCGGAGAAAAATAGACTGATATTATTGAATTGCCTATTAATATATTTTCTTTATTTTTTATGACAGATTTTTTTCTATGAAATTTGTTGCTGTATAATTGTTCAAATTCTTCTTCGTATATATTGGCAATTTCAGGAGATTTAATAAATAATATATCATTTGTGTTGAAACCTGATATGTCAGATGTACTTAAATTTGCAGAACCTGTTATTACGACCTGTTTATCAACTATTATAAATTTATTATGCATTATTGCACTTTGATAAACTTTATCACCATAGTCAGCTTTACTTTCTGATAAAGTTTTGGCAAATTTAAACGTATCTTCATAAAAATTTGTTCCATCAGCTGATACATCATAAACAAAACGCACTGTAACCCCACGTTTTATAGCACTTTGTATTGCAGTTGTGACTTCCGGAATATCTGTATAGCCGTACAATGCCATGTCTATTGTATTTTGTGCATTATTAATTTGCTGCACAAGAGCTACACAATATTCTGTTGTACATTTATTGTGCGGAAGTAAAACCGTTGTCAAATCTGCCAAATATAGTTTTATATTTTCATCTTTTATGGAAAATTTTTGGGGTTGAATTTTTTTTAATGCTTCTATTTCTTTTTCATACTTGATGTCAAAATTATTTTTCTTTATTGGAAAATTGGCATTTTCACAAAACTTGCATCCTTGTGCATTTTTAGGTATTTGATTCTTAGGCAAAATTACCGAATCATGAGCAAGTTGTCCGTATTTACAGTTTAGTCTGTGATATTTATTACTTTTATTATTATAAATCCTTAATTGTGAACTTTTTGCAAGCTGAATTTGCTTATCAAAAGATTTTTGATTAAGAGGTTTACCATTCGACAGCGCAAATGGTGAATTTTTAATTATTTTATTGTAGTTTTTGCCATTTAAATTAACTATTATGTGATTATTATCAAGCTTTTTATAACTTACATTTTTATCTTCAAGTAAACTTTGAGCATATTTTTCTGCAAAATAACCTATTGCAAGAGCCGTTTCCTCATCTATATTCATATCTTCAGCATACTTTTTCTGATAATCACTTGTTTTTGAGGTAAACGTTTCTATATTATCGACAGTAAACTTTTCATTTACTTCAACTTTACCATTTTTGTTTAAATCTAGCGCAATTTGATATGGAGAGTAAACTTTTATAACTTGTACTGTGTTCTTGTTTAAGAATATACAGCTTGCAAATGTTATAAACAGACAAATTATAATTATTATGCTAAACTTTTTCATAATTTTGTTCTACAAGTTGTTTATATGTCGTAAATTCAAAACCATAATTTTCTATTTTAAATTTCATATCTTGATTTTGAGTTATATTATATTCAGACATTTTTTCGGAATAATAAGGGTGAATTAAAGATTCTACCAGAATATTTTCTTCATTTTTGAACACCCTCAATCCATTTTCAACAGTATTGTTATCCATCATGCCGGTATAACTTACACCAACCAGATAATCATTCGTCTTTAAATTTGGATAAAGCTCTAAAGTTTTTTTGTTTTTTATTGAAAAACTATTCAAAAGAGCAACTTTTATTTGGTTAACCGGATATTTTAAATTAATATGTTTACTTATATCAGGAGTGATGTACGGTCTTTCATATTGAGTTCTTACGTACGGAATATTATATTCTTGAGCAAGCTTGCAAGTTAGTTCAAAGATATTGGGAATACCATGAGTATGCACATGAGAGTCTATATGCGCAGGATTTAAATATTCTTTAATCTTTTCAATTTGCAATCTTAATTCTATTTCTAACTGTTCGATAAAATCTTTTTTATAGGATTTTGATAATAATTGCGTATAACTATTGTTAAAATAACCGTTTTTATCCGCAAGCAATGGTATTTTATCAGGATTTGCCAATGATTTGCCTTCAATTATATTTAAGTGAACACCAATACATAAATCAGGATATTCAGGTATAATCTCATTTACGACCGAAAAAAAAGTTTCACCGTTTGCACAAAGGCTTGCAGATTTAATTATTCCGCTATTATAACCATCAATAACACCCTTGTTAATATTATTTGATAATCCTAAATCATCAGCATTCAATATAAATTTTTTATTAGCCATAAATTTCACTTGCCCTTTATCATCAATTATTATAATATAAAAATATAATATTAACCAAAAAGGAATTTTATGAAAAAACCAACTTTAGCTATTACAGTTCCATGTTATAATGAGGAATTGTGCGTTGAAAGTACAGTAAACAGTCTAATTGAAGTACTAAGAGATTTAATGGCAAAGGATAAAATTAACCCTGATAGTTTTATTTATCTGGTTGATGACGGTTCAAAAGACAGAACTTGGGAGATAATTTCACGTTTGCACGAAAAAAATAATCTTGTAAAAGGTGCAAAGTTTATAAAAAATTTCGGAAATCAAAAAGCGCATATTGCGGCTCTTTTAGGTGTTAGAGAACTTGGATGTGATTGCGCGGTTTCAATCGATGCAGATTTACAACAAGACCAATGGGCTATTGAAAAATTTATTGATAAATATATGGAAGGTGCTGATATTGTTTCAGGTATCAGAAATAGCCGAGATACTGATTCGTTTTTAAAAAAGACAACCGCACTTTGTTTTTATAAACTCATGAATTTATTGGGCGTAAAAATACCTGTTAACCAAAGTGATTACAGACTGGTTAGCAAAAAAACGCTGGATATACTATCCCAATATCCTGAAAAACAAGTGTTTTTAAGAGGATTTTTTAACGAAATAGGATTAAAAAATGAAATAGTAAATTTTGATGTAAAACCAAGACTATATGGAGAATCAAAATTTAATTATATGACATTAATCGGTCTTGCGCTAAATGGAATAACTTCCTTTAGCATAACTCCATTAAGAATAATTGCTGTTTTAGGATTTTTTATGGCACTATTCGCATTTGGATTAGGCGTGCATGTTTTAATAGAAAAATATATTATACATAACACTCCGGCAGGTTGGGCAACAATTGTTGTCTTGATGGCATTTTTTGGAGGTTTACAATTATTCTGCATGGGTATTATTGGCGAATATTTAGGACAAGTTTATCGTGAAGTAAAAGCTCGCCCGAGATACATTATTGAAAAAGAATTAAGATAATAATAAACAAAATAAAAAAGCGGTCTTTTGACCGCTTAAAAACTAACTTACTTAATTTACCTTTTCCTTTTTCCCTAAATGTTTCGTCAAGCTTTATGTGCTTGTTCAAAAAATCTTTTTTAAACTTACAACTAGCCAAGTAATGCTTCTAAAATTTGAGCATTTTTGTTGTATGTTTTCGAATTTTGATTGTTTCTTGCAATATATGTTCTTAATGCTTCTGCAATAAGCTCAGAACGAGAGCGGTTTTCAATTGCTGCAATTGCATCTATTTGTTTTAAGAATTCTTCAGGCATTGCAATCAAAACTTTTGCTGAATTATTTTTTATTGAATTAGTTGCGATTGACATTTGATGAACTCCTCTGAAACTTTGATTTATCTCTCGTACTTTTTTAAAGTTTTTTTTTACAAAAAAATTGCTTTTTTTATTGAATATTAATTTACAAAACTTAATAATCTTTTGTTCGCTCAAGCACTAACTCTTTTACAAAATCTTTCAAAAGATATGCTTCGTTTGTACCAACACAAATTTCAAAATTCGGGATTGCATCTTGTAGTTCTTTTTGCATGTGTGAAAGCAAACCTGGAATATATATTTTTTTATATTTTACCTTATCATAAAGTCCTGAATTTTCTACTGCTTTTGCTACAATTTTTGCCGTAAATTTTTCTGCTGACCACGCTGTGAGAACACTCATACCCTCTGACGGTGTAACTATTAGATATGTACCAACATCAAGTGATTCAAGCTCATTTGCAACAGCAAAATAGGTTAGAGCAAAATTTGTCGTTAAAAATATTATTGAATTTTCATCTGGATTATTAAATTCATAAACTTTAGGTTCAATTTGTAGTGGCTGCTGCGGGTCAGTAAAAATATTTTGTCTTAAAGTCACAAGAGAAGAAAAGATAGCCTCATCAAAATCTTCAAAAACTAACATGTTTGCATATTTACAAATGTAATAAGATGCTTTTGCGCATAAATCATATAAATTTTCCTGATGAGCAAAATAAACATAAGTTGGAGCGGAAAACTCCTCAGATTTTGTTTTAATTGCAGTTCTTCTTATAAGAGTTAATTTTTCAACATTTTTAGAAAAACTATTTTCATTTACTATACACAAATTATCAGGTAAATTTGTTATCACAGATATACCTTCATTTTCAGCTTTTTGAATAATTTCAGGTGTAATATTTGAGCCTTTAAACAAAATAACATCTATTTTAAATTTTTGGTTAACTCTTGAAATCTCAAAATTTAATACTCTTTCAAATTTTTCTTTAAATTCTCCATTATCCGTATCTATAACAACACAAAAAGCCGTTTTATTCAAAAATGTTTTATCGTGCCTAAATAAAACTTCTTCACCACCAATAACCGTTTTATGATTAACACCCAAAATAATTTCTTTTTGAGGTTTTTTCATAGTATCTTCAATTAATAATTTTAATTCATCAGGAGCATAAGGACAAAGTTCCATCTCTGTCAAGCCTTTTGCTAATTTTAAAGCATAAGCCATGCATGTTGGGAAACCACATCTTTTGCAATTAGAATTTTCAGCTTTTTTAGACGCAGGAAGATATTTAAATACTTGTAAACCAGATATTTCAGCCATTATTAAATAAGTCCTTTCAATGTTTCAACACTTTTAGGATGATTTAAAACAACAATATTTGCACCGGCTGCACTAATAGCAGATGCCGCGGCAACTTCAAACATAACAGCACGTTCATCAAGTTTACCCCAACTGGCAGAAAACTCGTCAGACTTTGTTTCTTTTGTTTTAAATGTTTCTTCTCCAACGAATGCAATTATTGGCATGTTTAACATTGTATCACCGTCAAAACCGGCTAGTTTAATTCTTTCCATTATGCTATATCCGTATTCTAATCCGTAACCAAGTCCGCCCATATCGGTATCTATTAATATTTTATCAGGAGAAAGTCCCATCTCTGTACTTAAAATATTCATTTCTTTTGCAAGATTGATATCAATTGGTGTTCTTATAACAAGAACATGATTACCACGTATAACGTGCGGAACAATATTTTTATACGTTTTTTCCTCCGCAAATGCAATTATTGCTTCTCTGTCAAGTATTTCAATTAATTTTGGCAAAAGAACCACATCAATATCTGATTTATTTATACCTCTTATCATCAATGGCTTTTTTACATGAGGTAATATTTTTTTTAACAAATTTTGAGCTTTTGGAATATCATTTAAATTTTCATTAATGTTAAACTTTAATCCTAAAATATCGCAAGACGTATTCTGAGCTTTTTCAACAATTTCCAGCGTTTCACCATGAAACTCTCTTTTTATAACATCTGAAATATTTTCAGTATCAAAAATATTCAATTCCAAAGCATACAAAGGCTTTGCAGAATTTAAATTTTCTGTCAAATAATGAAATGAAGAATCACCACCAATTTTCAACCCATTAAGGCAAACCGTTCTTATAGGTTGTTTTATTTCAAACTTTGCATAATTAAACGTCTGCTCGGGCATTTCTTACTTGTTCCATTAATTCAACAAATTCTTTTTCATCCAGAGTTTCCATTTCCAGAAGTTTGTGAGCAATAGTATCAAGCATATCTCTATTATCTATTAATAAAGTTCTTGCAAGTTCATATTGCTCAGTAACAATTCTTTGAACCTCGCTATCAATTTCTGCAGCAACTTCTTCCGAGTAATCTCTTTGATGACCGAAATCACGCCCCATAAACACATGATCTTCACTTTTACCATAAGCAAGATTACCCAATTTTTCGCTCATACCATATTTTGTAACCATTGCTCTTGCCATCTGAGTAACTTTTTCTAAATCATTTGATGCGCCTGTTGTAATAAATTCTTTACCGTAAATTATTTCTTCTGCAATCCTGCCGCCTAAAGTCATAGCTATTTTATCCAATAACTGAACTTTTTTCATTGTTAAATGGTCTTTTTCAGGTAAAACCATTGTTACGCCCAAAGCCATACCTCTAGGAATAATAGAAACTTTATGCAACGGATCACAATTACCCAAAAGTTTTGCTAAAAGAGCATGCCCAACTTCGTGATAAGCTGTATTTTCTTTTTCTTCATCAGAAATTATGCGGCTTTTCTTTTCAGGACCAGCCATAACTTTATCAATAGCCTCTTCTAAATCGTCCATATAAATTCTTGTTTTGTTATGACGAGCAGCCAATAATGCAGCTTCATTTAACAAATTTTGCAAATCAGCGCCGGTAAACCCTGGAGTGCGTTTTGCAAGGGTTTTTAAATCAACTTCATCGGCAAGAGGTTTATTTTTTGCATGAACTTTTAAAATTTGTTCTCTACCAAGTATATCAGGCCTATTAATTACAATTTGTCTGTCAAACCTACCCGGTCTTAAAAGAGCATTATCTAAAATGTCAGGTCTGTTTGTAGCGGCAATAACAATAATATTCATTGTTTCATCAAAACCGTCCATTTCAACAAGCAGTTGATTTAATGTTTGTTCTCTTTCATCATGACCACCGCCAAGACCTGCACCACGTTGACGACCAACGGCATCAATTTCATCAATAAATATTATACAAGGCTGGTGTTTTTTAGCTTGGTCAAACAAATCCCTAACACGACTTGCACCAACACCAACAAACATTTCTACAAAATCAGAACCTGAAATTGAAAAGAACGGAACACCGGCTTCACCAGCAACAGCTTTTGCCATTAAAGTTTTACCTGTACCTGGAGGTCCGACTAATAAAACACCTTTTGGAATTTTTGCACCCAAACGAATATATTTTTCACCGTTCTTTAAGAAATCAACAATTTCTTCAAGTTCTTTTTTTTCTTCATCAATACCTGCAACGTCTTTGAATAAAACCTTAACTTTACTGTCCAAAAGCATCTTAGCACGGCTTTTGCCAAAAGACATTGCTTGAGAACCGCCTGCTGATAAACCTTTAGCCATAATTATAAGGAAAATTATAAATAATATCGGCAACGCCAAAGAGCCGATAGTATTCATTAATTTTGAAGATTCACTAGGTTTGCTCACTGAAATTTCCACCCCTGCATCTTCCAATCTTTTCATAAGTCCTGCATCATTTGGTGTAAGAACTTTGTATTGCAATGTTGGAACAGCTTGTGACATGCCATACATCATAGGCAGATTTTTCTTATTTTTTTCTTTTGATATTTCAGGTTGTTTAACAGGAACAGCGATAAGAAAAGTTTTATCTAACTCTACTGATTTAATTTCGCCTGCTGAAAGTTTTTGTAAAAAGTTAGTATAAGTTAATTCTTCCGTTGTAGTGCTTGGACCTGTAAACAGCATTGATACAAAAGCAAGAACCATAATCCCTAAAATTATGTACATACCGAGTGATTGACTTTTATTCATATATTACCTCTCATCATTTCTATAATTATTATATTATACCAACAGATAATTTAAGGCAAGAAAAATATTATTAATATAAATTTATAAAACGTTTTCAACACTTGTATAAAATCTGAAAATGTTGCATAATATAATATATAAACTGGAGATTATGTGAACCGATTTTTAAAAAGTAAAAATTTAGCTTTCACACTAGCTGAAATGATGGTCATTTTGGCACTTTTTAGTACGATTGCAGCAGCAACACTACCTGTAATCACAGCAAGAAATGCTCTGGATAATTCAAATTCTGTAACTAACGGTTCAACCGTTGATCCTTGGTATGCAAACACAAGTTATAATGGAATTGGATATTATGATGCCTATTCTGCATTGGCTAATATGAAAGCCGTCATGGTAGGCGGAGAAATTACTGAAGATGCATATAGTATCGGATACCCGCAATTAACTATCAAAGACACTTACGGTGCAAACGGTTCAAGACGTGGTACAGGAATATTACTGCTAAAAAATCAAAACGGTACAGCATATAAAGCCGGTAAAATTGCTTTTGCAAATAATGGTATTGCAATTGGCGCAAACGCAATGGATAACGGCGATTATGTTAATGTTTTCCATTCAAGGTCTATCGCAATAGGTTCTAATGCTATGGCAAATCCTACAACGAATTCAAAAGACTATAATACCAGTGTTGCAATAGGTGCAAAGGCAATGTACGGGTACGTAGGTGGTAATGGTACTACTACTTCGGGATACTCAAATGTAGCATTAGGCACGGAAACATGTGCAAATCAAGCCTATAGTACGGTTTGTATCGGTAATAAAGCAGGCAAAGATATTTTTGTTTGGGATTCAGTTGTTATTGGTACCAATGCTACGTACGGTAGTGGAGGCGGAACGGCTTATAGAGCAGTAAATATAGGTTCAAAAACCGGTGGTGATGGTGATATGTACGGTACTGTTAATATAGGTCATTATGCAGCATTCCTTAACGGTGCAAGACATTCAAATAATAGTGTTTCCATAGGTTCTTATGCAGGTGCTGCTATATTTTCAAGCTTGCAAATGAATGGTCATCGCTATTCATATCATAATGTAAGTATAGGTAATTATGCCGGATATGCGGTGCAAGCCTCAAATATTGATGGTAATGTTTATCTTGGCTCTTTTGCAGGGTATAATTCTATTTCATCAAACTATGCCAACAATAACTTGAATGGTACAAAACCGCTACCATCAATAATGATAGGCTCATACGCAGGCGCACATTCAAATACAAATAATTCTTGGAATGAGCATTTTGGTGTAGCGTCTCCAATTGTTATTGGTAATTATGCAGGTTTTGGTAATTTTAAATATAATTCCTCCGATCTTGCTTCACCTGTTATAATAGGTACTTATGCAATGTACAACCAAAACTCGCTTTCTTTTTCAAATTTTCCAAACGTTGCTATTGGATATTATGCAGGATATCAGGTTTCGGGTAACAACTTGGCACGCTCTATTTTTATTGGTAATAATACCGGAGCATTTGCAGGTACAACTACTGATACTATCTGTATTGGCTCTAGCACATGTTCATATAGCAACGGCAATTATGATGTAAGAATTTCTCCTTATGGATATTACAACGATTCAACTTATGGACATAGCCTTAGAAGATATACAAGTTTTATCGGATATTTGAGCAGTCTTGGTAATGGAAGTGTAACATCGGCTATTAACAATAGCCCAGGAACATCACTTTCAACAATGAAATCTAATTTGCTTTCAAATTCAAGTAATGAATCAAATATGTATATTAGTCCTATACCTAGTTGGTCAGGAGATTATAATAATTCATCAATAATTCTGTATGCAGAAGATGTTTATGGACCGGACTATTATTTTAATATACTTTCTGACAGACGATTAAAAGAAAACATAAGACCTTCCAAATACGGTTTGAAAGATATTAGAAAAGTTAATGTTTATGAATACAACTGGAAAAATATTGATATTCCTGAACGACAAATCGGTGTAATAGCTCAAGAAATGCAAAAAATATTTCCTGAAGGTGTTTATAAAAACGAAAAAGGTATTCTTGCCGTAAACAGTGATTGGTTGATTTATCCTATGGTGAACGCTATTCAAGAATTGGATAAATCTGTTACAAACATAAAAAATAAGCTTGCAAAATACGTAAAAGAATATTCAGCTCTTGTTTCAAGAGTTAGAACGCTTGAAAATAAAGTTAAAAAACTGGAAAAAGAAAACAGATATTTGACAAAAGAAGTAAATATTGCATATAAAAAGGCAAAAAGTGCAGAAAGACGATAGTAATATATGAAAAAACAAAAAAACAATTTCATAGCATTCACTTTATCGGAAATGATGATTGTATTATTGATTATCAGTGTAATTTCTGCTGCGACTTTGCCTGCAATTACTCAAAAAAATCAAGTCAAACCAATGACTTCAGAATCTCCTTGGAAATATGATAATCAATATACAAAAGGGTTTTACACAGGTGTTTCAGGGGATTCTGCTGACAATTTTAATGTTGCTATTGGAAAGAAATATTTTACCACTACTGACATAAGCAATTGTACCTCCAATTATTGTGGACGCATTCCGTTAAAGCTTTTTAGACCTTCACCTGTTAACATGAATTTAGTAAGGCAAAACAGATCTGATATAGCATTTTTCTCTCAAAGTGGAGTATACCAAGGTAAGATAGCTGCTGATATAAATGGTAATCTTGCTATTGGTAAAGATGCAGGATATACAAAAGCTCAAATAGATAATGCAAACAATAATTTGTATATAGGTACGTATGCCGGAAAATCAATGAGAGCAATTAACCGACAAGATTATAATACAATAATAGGATATAATGCAGCATCTTCATCGTATGCAAACTTAAAGAACGTTATTATTGCCCCAGGTTCAACAAGTACACATCAAATTGAAAATAACGTAACTATTGGTCAAGGTGCAACAAATAATTCAATATACGCAAATGATTTTCAAAAAGGTTATAGGAATACTGTTTCTATAGGGTTTGGTGTTGCTCAAAATGCGGTCTATTCAACTAATACGGTCAATGCAGGTTTCTTTGCAGGTGCAAGAGGAATTTCAAATAATGGTAGCGACAATAATTGGCGCAGATTAGATGATGGTTTTAACAATTTTGTTAATATAGGTGGGTATGCAGGATACTATTCAGGTGTAAATCTCAAAAACTATTCGAACATTAATATCGGGCGACGTGCAGGTGCTTATAGACTATATAACATATATGGTAATGCAATCAATTTAGGAAATTATGCAGGATATTTTTCTACTTTGAAAAGTAGGAATATTTTAAATATTGGTAATTGTGCAGGTGCATACGCTATAAAAAGTAGTTTAAATATAGGTGCGTATGCAGGTTATGGTTATTCGTCTTCTTATAATGACCAGTATTATCATAGTGATACGAATATTGGATATTATGCAGGTGCTCTAGCTGGTAAAGATGATTATAATAATGGCGCTAATTTAAACATTGGGCACTATGCAGGACTTAAATCTGAGAATATGGACTCTTCCGTAAATATTGGATATTATGCAGGTTATGCTGTACAAGGTGATTATCCTATAAATATTGGATTATATGCAGGGTCTAATTCCGGATCTATAGACACAAGCGATGATGACAGCGATAATTACAATGTATTTATTGGCAATTATGCGGGTACTAGTGCAAGCACAAGAAGAAATGTTATAATCGGGTGTAAAGATTTGTCAATTACAGCCACATTCGATAAAGCAAGCAAAATGTGTATTGGAGGAGAATATGATCCAAATATTTCTAAAGATGGATGGAGTACAGATGGTCAGACCGGTCCTTCAACGCTTATAACTACCCCCGGAAAACCGGCAAATATTCTTTGGACTCATACAGCAATATATCTTGTTGCGAATCATGTTGTAAGTTTAAAAAGTACCATGTCAAAATTTTCCGATAAAACATTGAAAGAAAATATTAAAAAAACTCAATACGGCATAGATAAACTTAGAAAAGTTGCTATACATCAATATAATATGAAAGGTTCAAAAACGCCTCATATTGGTGTTATTGCTCAAGAATTAATGGAAATATATCCTTATGCCGTGAGCGAATTACCTGAAAAAATAAAAGGTGAAACTTATTACACTGTTTTGCCTGATTGGATTATATTCTCACTTGCTCAATCTATCAAAGATGTTGATAATATGATTATTTCTACTCATAAAGAATTATCGAGCAGTATGAAATCAATTACAAAACTTGCATTAAAAGTAAGTTTTATTGAAAATAGATTGAATATTTTGACTCAATCAAACAAAGATTTGCAAGCTAAACTTGCGGAAATAGATAATATAGTTAACAAAATGGAGCGTAAGTAAAAGTTATGAAAAAATTTCAATTAAAAAATTGCATAGCATTTACATTAACAGAAATGGCGCTTGTTTTGTTAATAACAAGTGTTATTGCAGCTTCTGCAACGCCAATTATAACCTCTAGAGTTTCTGATGCTGCAAACAAAGGCGGGGTTGACTCTTCTGAATCTCCTGACAGTCCTTGGCGTTCTGCTGTTGATTATAATGGTGGTGGTATTTATAATATACCGGCTACAAAAACTGCATTTTTATCAATATCACACAAACCTGTTACAAATCCTCAAAATTATGATTATCCTTCGTTTATTGTATATAGTATAACCGGAGAAAATTTTATTAAAAATCCACAAATAGCTATTTTCCCAGAACGTAATATTTATAGACGTACTATAATTTCGATGGATGCTTTTGAAAATGTAGCACTATTACATGCTCCAGTTAATAGTTTTGAGCGAATACAAGCAAATGATACCATTGGCGAAAAAAATGTTTATATAGGCTCAAAACTTCAAGATTCTCACGTTACAAATGATAAAATTATATCTGACAGATCAATTATAATTGGATATGGTATAAATACTTATGCAACTACTGATGCAATAAATATAGGTTATGGAATCACAAGATATGCACAGGAGCGTGATACCATAAATATCGGAACTAATATGTACAGTGCTTATGGTTCGACTCTTTATGATAACATACATATTGGTAATTATGCATCATACGGTAATCACGGTATTAGCAATATATATATGGGTAATTATGCAGGATACAATAATAGAGCATTGAGGACTGTTGCTATTGGTAACTATGCAGGGTATGGTTACAAACACGGTGGTAACTATTATGATCACGCTGATAATGTAATGATTGGCTTGTATTCAGGATATTACATTGGCGGTTCTGATACTGCATCTTCAAAAAACGTTATGATAGGTTATTATGCAGGTTCTTCTCACAATAACAGCGCTACAAACTTATATCATAAAAATTCATTAATGATTGGTAATTATGCAGGTTTTAATTTAGCAAATGGTGGTACAGATTTATATTCTGTAAGTGACATAGCTATTGGTGATTATGTCAATGCGCATTTTTTAAACGGTGCAAAAACGCTTTCTACACGTTCTATATATATTGGTAAATATGCAGGCTACAACAGCGGTAGAGATACAAAATTTGCAGATAATATATATATGGGTGCACGCACGGGTTATTTTTCTCAATTATATGGTTCTGTTTTGTTTGGTAATGCAGGACAGTATGCCTCAGGATATGATAATATTATGATTGGTGGAGGAAGTCCTGGTTCATACTCAAAACTCCATGATAGTATATTGATAGGGTCTCTGGCAGGCAACAGTTTTGGAAAAAATGAAAGTAATATTCAGGATCCAATTGTTGCTATTGGGTATAATACGTGTAGATCTATAAAAGGTGGCGGCAAAATGTGTATTGGCAGCGGAACCTTAAATAGTAATATAGATGCCACTAACGGCAGCAGCATCTGGAATACAACAGCTGCTCATCCGCAGATGGTTATAGGATATGTTGATAAAGGACTGAAAAACCAAAAAATTACATTGTATGCAAGTCAAGTTTATCGTATCGGCAAAAATACCTTTGATATAGCATCAGGTACTGATACAAACAATTACAGATTGTCTGATATCAGATTTAAGAAAAATCTTGTCCTTTCTACCCGTTCGTTAAAAGACATACGAAAAGTTAATATTTATGATTACAATTTTAAAGATGATATTCGTAAAGAACCAAAAATTGGTGTTATCGCTCAAGAGCATAGAAAAATATTCCCTAATGCCGTATCAAGAGAACCTTATACTAAAAAACTTGCAGTATCAGGCGAATGGCTTATTTATACCATGATTAATGCTATTAAAGATGTTGATAAGGAAGTTCAATCCCTACAAAATGATATGAAACAATACGTTGCTGATTACATGGGATTAAAAACAAAATTAACAAGATTAGAACAACAAGCTAAGCAAATTGAACAAGAAAATGCCCAAATGAAAGCTCATTTGGCTAGAATTAACGCAAAATTGCAATAAATAAGACTATTCACCCATAACTTTTACAATAACTCTTTTTCTGCGCTGACCATCAAATTCTGCATAATAAATTTGCTGCCAAGGTCCAAAATCTAATCTTCCATCTGTGACAGGCACAATAATCTCATGCCCTATTACAAGACTTTTTAAATGCGCATCTCCATTTGTTTCACCTGTTCTGTGATGTAAGTAATTGGGATTTGCAGGTGCTACTTCTTCAAGCCATTTTTCAATATCATGAATTAATCCGCTTTCTGCATCATTAACATAAACACCCGCAGTAATATGCATTGCGGAAACTAATATCATACCGTCTTTTATTCCGCTTCTATACAAAATTTCTTCGACTTCATCTGTTATATTAATATAATCATGCTCGTGTTCAGTGTTAAACCATAAATACTCTGTGTGAAATTTCATGAATACTCCTATCTTTTTAATGACCAATAATCTTTATTTAATAATATTAAGAACGGAACTAATTCTAAACGTCCTATTAACATATTAAGCATAAAAATGAATTTTGTAACCGGACTTAAAGCCTCATAACTGCCTGTTGGACCAATCACATGCCCGAATGCCGGCCCTATAATGCTTAATGTTGCCATTGAACCTCCAAATCCTATTACAACACTGCTTTCTATAATAGAAACAACCAATCCGCTAAAAATAAATATTGCTATATAAAACATTATAAAAGCAATAATCTGTGCAACAATATCCGGCGTAACTGTTACATTATCCATTTTTATTGTAATAACAGCGTTTGGATGTAAAAGCTTTGTAAGTTCTCTTTTTAAATATTTAAACACTATCAAAGCACGCATAATTTTTATCCCACCGCCTGTTGAACCTGCAGATGAGCCAAATAGTATAACTATAAATAACAATATCTGTGCTGAAACAGACCAGTTTGAATAATCACACGATGCAAAACCTGTCGATGTCATAATACTTATAACAGTAAAAACACTATTCGTAAATTGTACTATTGTATGATGATTTGTATTTATATATAAAATGCCAAATATACTTAAAGATACCATGATAATAATCTTCAAATATGTCTTAAATTCTTCATTATTCCACAATAAACTTATATTAAATTTAGTTAAAACTCTATATATAAGTGCAAGGTTACATCCTGACAAAAACATAAATATAATAACAACCCACATTACAGGTAATGAATTATATCCTGCGATAGAATCAGGATTAGGAGAAAAACCACCTGATGAAATTGTTGATAAAGAATTACAAACAGCATCAAACAAAGGCATTTTAAAATATACCAATAATATTATCTGAATAAAAGTTAATATAATATACAATCCCCATAAAGCTGTTGCCGTATTTTTTATTCTTGGCGTAAGTTTATCTTCTGTTGGTCCTGGAGCTTCAGCGAAAAACATTTGTCTTCCTGCAACTGCAAATTGAGGCAACACGGCAATAAACAGGACAATAATTCCCATACCGCCAAGCCATTGTGACAATGAGCGCCAAAAAAATAAAGTCTTTGGATAATCAAAATGTGTAAAAATAGTTGCACCGGTTGTTGTTGCTCCTGAAATACCCTCAAAAAAAGCATCTTCAATCCCAAAGCCGAAAAATAAATACGGAATTGACGCTATTATGCCGAAAACAAGCCACGAAAGCAATACTATCGTTAAACCTTCCGATTTTTTTATATCAGTCATTCTATCTTGTTTTAAAAATTTATTTACAAATAACTTTAAACACAATCCGAAAAATACTGATATAACACCTGTAATAACAAATGGAATTGCAGCATTATACTCTTGATAAATCAAAGAAACTATTATAGGTAAAAATGCTACAAAGCCTATGTATATAAATATTAAAGAAATAGCATTAAATAGGTAACTTAATCTCATTTACTAAAAAAATCCTTTATTTTTGCGGCATCTTCATTCTTAGTAAATACAATTATTTCATCACCTGCCATAATAAGTGTATCTCCCTTTGGAATAATAACTCTTTTTTTACGATTAATAATTCCAATAACCGCACGTGTTGGAAGACGCATTTCCATAAGTTTTTTTGTTTCAAATTTCTCAGGAACAACTATATCTAAAACTTCACCTTTACCTTGTTCAACAGTTGCCAAAATACCAACATTTTTTTCATTGAATTGATTTTTTACCTCATGTAGAGCCGCAAATTTGCTTGAAACTGCAATATCTATACCAACTTGTTCAAAAAGTGGTATATTAAACATTTTTGCTACCCTTGAAATAACTCTTTTAACACCTAATTGTTTAGCTAATAATGAGCATAAAAGGTTCTTTTCATCGTTGTTTGTAACACTAATTAATACATCAGAATCAGCAATATCTTCTTCGTTTAATAGCTCTAAATTTGTTCCGTCACCATTCAAAACAAGGACGTTTGACAAAACTTCAGATAAATATTCACAGCGCTTAGCATTTTTTTCAATAATTTTAACCTTAAATCTCAAAGCTTCCAAATCTTTTGCAAGCATTAAACCGACGTTTCCGCCACCTATAATTGTAACAGTTTTTGTTATATTCTTATCGTGAAAAAATTTACCTGCAAGAATATCCAAAGAATGTGAAGAACCCATAAAAATAGCTTTATCATCTTCTTTTAAAACAGTTTCACCATAAGGAACAAATAGTTCACCTTCTCTTGTAACACCTACAATCAAGGTATCAGAAGGAAATTCACATTCTCTTACTTTTTTATCCACAAGAACCGAATTTTTTTCGATTTTGTATTCCAAAAGTTTTGCTTTTCCATGTGCAAAATTTTCGACATCTAAAGCTTTTGCAACAGTAATTGTTCTAAAAATTTCTTCTGTTAAAAGTTCTTCAGGCCAAATAACAGAATCTATTGCAGTTGAAACGGGTGCATCAGGAACTTCTCTTAGTGCAGTAAATGTTCGTTTATATTCTTCTTTTGTTACAAAGCAAATTGTTTTTAGCTTAGATAATCTCTTTGCAACACCGCAAGCCACTATATTCGCTTCATCATTTTGTGTACAAGCAATGAAAACATCTTCCTGTTTTGCATTTGCTTGGCGTAAAACATTTATATCGGCAGCATTTCCGGAGATATAACTTATATCTAATTTGTCAAATTCATCTGTTTTATTTTCTTCTAAATCAATAACAACAACATCGTGTTGTTGATAGAATTCATTTGCAATCAAATAACCAAATTCACTTGCACCGTATATAATAATTTTCATAAAAAATTTATACCTTAAACACAAGGCTAAGTAAATAACCGAGTATTAAAATCTGAAATCTCTTTCGTTTTGTTCAATTTTCTCTAAAATTTCAACTGTTTTTTCTCTAAATTTATCATTTTCGATATTTAAAATTTCTTTTTCAATTAGCTTTTCGCCTGTTTTTTTAGTTTTTTCAGATGCATAATCTTCCAAATATTCTTTCAGTGTTATAATTGCATTTGGGTGACAGCAATTTTGGATTTGTTTTGATTTACAAATTTCCATAAACCTTTCTCCTGTTCTACCCTCACGGTAGCAAGCCGTACAAAAGCTTGGTAAATATCCTATTTCCATAAGCCAATTCAGAACTTCATCAAGTGAACGATTATCTACGACATCAAATTGAGATGAATCTTCTTCTGTATAATCTTCTTTATCATAGCCGCCAACGGATGTTTTTGAACCTCCTGATATTTGAGAAATACCTAAATGTAAAACTCTTTCCCTAACTTCTTTTGATTCTCTTGTAGAAACAATCATACCTGTATAAGGAACAGCAATTCTTATGCAGGCAACTATTTTGCAGAAAGTTTCATCATCAATTCCGTTATCAAATGCAGATGGATCAATGTCATCCGCGTGTCTTATTCTTGGAACACTTATTGTATGCGGACCAACACCGTGAACAGCTTCCAGATGTTCAGCGTGCATTAAAATTCCTGCAAATTCGTATTTATAACGTTCAAGTCCAAATAAAACACCCAAACCTACATCATCAATTCCACCTTCCATGGCTCTGTCCATAGCTTCCGTATGATATGCGTAATTGTGTTTTGGACCTGTCGGGTGCAAACGTTCGTAGCTTTCTTTGTGGTAAGTTTCTTGGAACAAAATATATGTGCCGATGCCTGCGTCTTTTAATTTTCGGTAATTTTCAACTGTTGTTGCGGCAATGTTTACGTTAACACGTCGAATAGCACCATTTTTATGCTTGATTGAATAGATTGTTTTAATACTTTCCAAAATATATTCAATAGGGTTGTTTACAGGGTCTTCGCCCGTTTCAAGGGCAAGACGTTTGTGTCCCATATCTTGTAATGCTATAACTTCACGTTTTATTTCTTCCTGTGTCATTTTTTTTCGCGGAATATGCTTATTCTGTGCGTGATAAGGACAATATACACAACCGTTTACGCAATAATTCGACAAATAAAGCGGTGCAAACATTACAATACGGTTTCCGTAAAAATCTTTTTTGATTTGCTCTGCAAGTTTATAGATTTCCTGATTTTTTTCTTCAATATTGCAAGACAATAGAACACTTGCTTCTCTGTGTGATAAGCCTTTTCTTTCTTTAGCTTTTGCAATAATTTCATCAATTAATTGAACATTATCTTTGTTTTTTTCAGCAAAGTCTAAAGTTTCTAAAATTTCGTTATGGTCAATAAATTCTTCGGCTTTAAGTGATTTTTTGTCGTACATAATTTCCCCTCTATATATATCATACAACAAAAAAATTTTATCAGTTTCTAAAATATTTTAATTTACTAATTGTTTTAAGTTTTGAATAGTCTTATGCAAATATTGCAATTCTTTATATGACAATTTTTCTATATCCATTTTTATTTGTTTCTTTAATTCATTTTGAGGCAATTGGTGTTCAAAATCAAATAAATCTTTTATCTGAACGTTTAATATTTTTGCTAATTTAATTAAATTTTCGTCATTTGGACGCTGATTACCACATTCAATTCGAGTTAAGTTAGTTCGCTCCATTTCCAATATATCAGCTAATTGAGATTGTTTTAATTTATTTGCTATTCTCAATTCTCTAATTCTTTGTCCTAATTTTTCATTGAAATTATATTCCATAAGACCTCTAATTATTTTGATTTATATGATGCTACATATTGGATAATTAATTTTGGCAACATGGATTATTTAAAAACTACTGACGGCACTACCTGTCCTGATGGCAAAATAAAACTTACATTTGGCGGTAATCATAGTTGCAAGTAATTTAGTTGTTTTTATAGTATAATATCTGTATGACAAACAGAGATAAAACAGCGGTTATTATAGGAGCTGGTCCTGCGGGATTGGCGGCAGCATACGCTTTCTTGACCGAAACAGAAGATATTAGACCTATTTTAATTGAAAAATCAGAAACTGTCGGTGGTATATCTAAAACAGTATTTTTTGATGGAAATGGTATTGATATCGGTGGTCACAGAATGTTTTCCAAAAATCAACAAATTGTTAATTTATGGGAATATTTTTTACCTGATGAAATTAAAAACAATATTAACCCTGACGAAGAAGATATTGTTATGCTCAGACGGAAAAGATTTTCGGAAATATTTTATTTAAGAAAATTATTTTCATACCCGATAAGCATGTCACTAAAAACATTTAAAAATATGGGATTAAAGCGAACCATACTTGCAGGTTTTAGCTATTTAAAATCTGTCATTTTTAAAAGAAAAGAAAAAAATCTTGAAGATTTTATGATTAATCGTTTTGGTAAAGTTTTGTACTCGATGTTTTTTGAAAGTTATACTGAAAAAGTTTGGGGACGTCACCCTAAAAACATTTCAAAAGAATGGGGTGAGCAAAGAATAAAGGGCTTATCACTTGTAAAAGCTGTTTTAAATGCTTTACATTTAACAAAAAAGAAAGAAACAACCCTAATTGAAGAATTTTCATATCCAAAATACGGCTGTGGTCAATTATGGAATTTGATGGCGGATAGAATTATTGAACTTGGCGGAGAAATTCACTATCGTTCTGAAGTGGTTGGTATTTGTAATGATGATAATAAAATTTATTCTGTAAAAATAAATAATAACGGACAAGAACAAGAAATAAGTGCAGATTTTTTCTTATCTTCAATGCCTGTAAAAGATTTAGTTTGCGGTATGACAAATAAAAAAGAAAATATTGCAAAAATAGCCGCTAATTTGCCGTACAGAGATTATATGCTTGTAGGACTTTACTTAAATGATTTGAATTTAAAAGAAAATGGTAAACTTACACACGATTGCTGGATTTATATTCAAGAACCAGACGTTAAACTCGGTAGAATGCAAATTATGAATAACTGGTCACCATACCTTATAAAAGATGGAAATAATGTATTTATAAGTCTTGAATACTTCTGTGATGAAGGTGATAAATACTGGAATATGCCTGATGAAGATTTTATTAAAATGGCAATTGATGAAACAGCTAAATTAGGAATTATAAAAAAAGAAGACGTTATAAGTTCAATCCGTTTGAAAGTTCAAAAAGCGTATCCTGCATATTTTGACAGTTACAAAGATTTTGATAAAATTCGTGAATACTTAGATAAATTTGAAAATTTATACTGTATAGGAAGAAACGGTCAGCATAGGTATAATAATATGGATCATTCTATGTTAACCGGTATTGAAGCTGTTAAAGTTATTTGTGGAAAGTCTGATAAAGAAAATTTGTGGAATATAAATGCAGAACAAGAATATCACGAAAGTAAATAAATCAGCTGTAATTTGTCTTGTTATTTATTCAGTTATAACAATATTGAGAATAACTAAGCACGTCCCATGGTTTGACGAAGCACACGCTTGGATAATAGCAGAACAGTTAAACTTTATAGAAATGTTCAAATACACAATGAGCGAAGGGCATTTTTTTATATGGCAAACATTGTTATATCCTTTTGCGCATAGTCATATAATTCCATATCCGTATCCAATGCAGGCTTTAAATTGGATTTTTTGTTTATCTGCATTAATTATAATGTGGTGGAAAGCACCATTTAATAATTGGATAAAAGCTTTAATAACATTTTCTTTTCCGTTCTTAGGTTGTTATGGAGTGTTGGCAAGGTGTTATTCTATAGGTATTTTATTGTTATTTTTATTAGCTGCTTTGTTTGATAAAAAAACAAAATATCCAAAAACTTATGCACTTTTATTGATATTATGTGCAAATACGAGTGTAATGGCATTAATTGGCGCTACTGCTTTTGGCATTTTATTTTCATTTGATATATTTAAAAGTAAATTATTAAAAAAAAATATTATTTATGTTGGAATAATTCTTATATTAGGGACTGTTCTTATTCTATATCAAATCTTTAATTTTAATTTTGCTCAATATTTTCTCGAAACTAGAACGTTGCATTTTAGTGTTAAGACGTTATCTAACATTTTCTTAAATAATAATATAATTTTTAACGGGATAATTTTAGTATCTTTAGTCGTTATTTTAGTTAAATTTTTTTATAAATGCAAAATTAGTTTATTTTTTATGATTTTTACCCAGTTATCCTTAGCAGTATTTTTAATGATTTTATATGATGGGCATTTTTGGCATTCGTACTTTTCTTATATATACTTGATAATATCTTTTTGGCTTGTAAATGATAAAAATATATCTTTTAAAAAAACAGCAATAGTTATTTTTGCTTTATTATCTTTATTCTTAGTATTCAAAAAGCCTGTTGATTATAATATGCCTTTTGATAACTCTAAATTTAAAATACTTTATAACGCTATTGAAAATGATGAAATATTGAAACATTCTCAAATTATACAAAATGATTTTGTTTTATATGAATTAATTCCATATAGTTATGGCAGAAATTATGTTATCAGAAATCATTGCACATCTTTAACAAATCACGATTATATTTTTACAAATACTTTTGATAAATTCTGCGCAATAAGACTGACTACTGAGCAAGCAAAAAGGCATCCTGATATTATAAAAAAGATTGTTTTGCAAGGTAAGAATACATATACTTTTATAGATACAAAATATTATAATATGACAAAAAACAAATATTTATTTTCAGAAAAGAATTATAATATATTGTTTAAAAAGTATAAATGCTATGGAAGATACTGTTTTTGGAAAATAGAGGTTAAGCGATGATTAATCTTATAAAATCAAATTGTATTGCAATTACTTGTTTAATTATTTATGCATGTATTACATTAACACGAATAATAAATCATACTCCATGGTTTGACGAAGCACACGCATGGACAATAGCTGAACAACTAAATTTTGTTGATATGTTTAATTATGTTAAAAATGAAGGTCATTTTTTTGTTTGGCAAGCATTGTTATATCCGTTTGCGCA
>DJYG01000013.1 GCA_002450015.1 Cyanobacteria bacterium UBA6984
GTAGCAAGTGCATATAGTTCTTCAAAAAAAGATTATAAAAATGAAGATATATATAAACGCTTAGTAGCAGAACAAAGTGCATACGAAGTAAGAAAAGAATCATTAGATACAGAAATATCAATGCTAAAAGAACAAGTGCAAAGTTATAAAGAAGCACTAAAAGAAGGTATTAAAGAAAATACAACTTGGTGGTGCATGAGCTAATTTAAATTAGCTTGTAACAAATACTTATTTAAAAGCAGGATATATAACAAAATTTTTATACTCTCTCTCTTAATATCCTCGTGTTTATTTAATGTTTGCATAGATTGCAAACATTTTTTTATGTCTTGGATTTCTTCCACGCTCGGAAAGTTTCGCCTATGTGCTGTGCACAAGTCGGCTCAATTTCCTCGCTATCCGGAATTTCATTCCGTACAGAAATCCGCTGGCAAACTTTTTTTTTAGCCCGAGCAGAGGCACGAACGAAGTGAGAGTCGAACAACAATAACAAAAATGTTGAATTTTTGTTTTGGTGTGAGCGTTGCCGTTTAATGCGAGGGCGTATTCGATAAAAAAAATAATATTTAATCCGCTGTCTTGGATTTCTTCCACGCTCACGGAGTTTCGCTTTCGGGCTTTGCCCTATTTCGCTCAATCCGCTCGCTATCCGGAATTTCATTCCGTACAGAAATCCGCTGTCTTGGATTTCTTCCACGTTTTTAACAATGTCCCCAAATACTTAGGTCACAAATATCCTTACAAACTCGAGTGAGGAAGATTTACATGTTATTTCGTCATATTTGGTAATTTATTTATAAAATCTGCGACACCATTATTATTTTTATTAGTTGACGGAGTATAAGTCGATGGTACAGTAGAAGGTTGTTGGATATTAATAACCTTATTTAAAACATTTTGAGTTGTATTTTTAACAGTTTCCACCGCTTGCTGTGTAACTTGCTGAACAGTATTTTGTGCAGATGGATTTGAAGTTTCAGCTGATGAAGAATAATTATCGGCCTTAGGTGTTGCTAACCATTTAAAATATTTTACTGAAGAAGTTGAATCAACAGGTCCATCTATATGCACTTTATATTCTTTTGTATTTTCTTGAGCAGGACTTAATGCAGGCAACAAGCTCAAATTCTCACCTTTAGGGTTAGTTGTTATTTGATTAATTAATGATGAAGTTACAGGACCTATTTTCGGAATAGAAGCAATAAGGCTATTTACTGAAAATTTACCTATTGGTCCAAGCACATCGACAACTTCATCTGAAAGTCGTCCGAGTGCGGTTATATTTGCATAATTAGTTAAAATATTATATTTTCCTGTAATATACATACTCATTGCAGGACCTGAAGTTTGAACTTTATCAAGTAAAGCCCATCCGTTTCTCAAAGTAATTTGTCCTTTAATATATTTAAAATCACCTGTTTTTTTGACCTTTACAGCTCCTGCAACTGCTCCCATTGTTGTTTTAAACAAATTATTTGCCAAAATATTCTGTGCGTATAATAAATTTTCTAATTTACCTAATGTACCCATTTGACCGTTTGATACAACAAAATTAACATTTCCTTTCAGGCTTTGCATAATTTGCTCTTCTGTAAGCCCTCTTGTTGTTAAATTAATAGCATCAAAATCAAGTGAACCTTCCATAAGATTTTTTACACCGGTACAAGCGTGCAGCGCTGATTGTGCAGCAAGGTTTCTACCTTGCATGTTAATTCCTGTATTTGAATATAACAGGTTATATGTCACATTGCCTGCAATTTTTCCACCATACGCTATTGCTTGAATATTATCCAATTTGAATAAATTATTATACAAGTTAAAATCAGAGGTAATATTTGTTGCGACAATTGTTCCTGATGATATTCTATCAACTTTTGCTTTACCGTTTACAATTGTAATTCCTGCATTTGTACCCGGTGCTGCCGCATTTTGAGGTAGGCTGTTTATTATTCTTGTTAGTGAGTCTGCATTTAAGTTTGCAGCATTAAATTCCACTGTTTTTATGTATATACCCTTATTGATATTACTATTCATTGTTGCAACAACATTCATTGTTGAATCAGCAATATTTGCCTGTCCGCAATATATATCAATAATATTTTTTGTTGCATTTACTGTTATATTCTTTGCGGTTGTTTGCATCGTCGGCACAGACACATAAGGTATATTTAGCATACCTGTTATTGTTGGATTTGCGGTTGTACCCGAAATATTTATATCACCTTTTATTTGAGCCTTTGAATTACTAAATCCGGGGATTGATATTGTTGATTGTGTCGGAATTGATATATTTAATCCTGAAATATTTTGGATTTTTCCAGATAAATTTGAAATTGTACCTTTTAACTGTAATATTTTTGTTGAACCTGAAAGATTTGAATTAAAATTACTGCTTAGACTTCGATTTATTGGCAATGCGTTTAAACTTATATCGCTGAGTTTAAGCGTATTATTTTCGATTATAGCAGAGGTATTAATTAAAGAGGTTTTTCCGTATAAAGAACTTATATCAACAACAGAAAGATAATTGGTGTTATTTGCAAGAATTTGTCCATTTATATTTTGAACTTTATCATTACCTGTAATTTTAATTGCAACAGGTAGTCTGCCGGTAGCTTTTATTGTATTTCTGATAGATTTATCAAGAGAATTTTTAATGTCATTTGCACCTAGCATTCCGTTTGCAGTTATGTCAATTTTAATTTTTGAATTTGCATAATCCTTAATTTGACCTAAAATATTTATTTTTGAATTATTTAAATTTACATAAACATCATCAAGTTTGATGTCTTTTTCATTAAAACTGATTTTTGAATTTGGAATAGAAAATGTTGGTAGTCCGCTTAATGATAATTTTAGACCTTTTATTGCTCCGATACCGTTTGTTTTTATACCATCTGTTACTGCTTCAATTTTTGCCTCTGCTAAAACAATGCTCGCTTTATTTGGTTTATTATAAATATTTATATTTGAAATATTAACATTTATCTGTGGCTTTATTTTGTCTAACTTACCTTTTATAACTCCATTTATTGTAACAATTCCTGATTTAATATCATTTTCTTTAAGCAAACCCAATTGACCAAGTGAAACAAGAGCCGCCTTTAACGGTATTTTATCCGCAACAATTCTTAGATTAGCATAAGCATTTGTATCAATTGCTCCGGTTAGTGATAGAGGTGAACCATTGAAATTAGCGCCTGCTTTTCTTATATCAATTTGGTTTTTAGAAAAATCTATATCAGCCTGGATATTTTTCAATGCAACTTTAAATGCGTTATAGTAAATATTAGCATTTGTAATTTTTAAAAATCCGTCAGAGTTGATTGTTTTAAAGTCACTTTTAATATTAAAATCCGCATTTACAACTCCATTTGCTTGCAAACCGTTTATATCACCTGTTCCCAAAAGAGGTAAAATAGAATTTATAAGAGCAAAAATGCTTTTTAATTCCAAATGCCTGCTTTTAACATTTAAATCAACATATTGCTTTTTGCCATATTTAAATAGACCATCTATATTTGCTTGCTCATTTTTACCTGTGTATAAATCTGACAAAATTTTTATTGTATTACCATCAATATTCAAATTAATAGAACTTTCTGGAAGTTTTGAGCCTTGAATTACGGCAGAAACTTTTGAAACTTTTACATTTCCGTATGTTTTCAAATCTTCAATAGAACCTTTAAGTTTAAAATTTGCATCTAAACTTGCAGTCAAGTTCAGCTTATACAAATTTTTTAGCACAGTTAATATATTTATTTTTTGCGTATTACCATCAGATTGTTGTGATTTTGAAAAATCTGGCATTACATGAGATGTAGCATCAATATTGTAATCAAATTGCTTTCTACCGTCTAATATTATTTCGCCTAACGACTTTATTCTAATTTTTTTATTTAAATAAAAGTCTGTCACACTGAAATCAGAACCTTTAACGGAATATTTTTTTTCAGTTGTATTATCTATTAATGTTAATGTATATTTATTTGCGAAAATATTCGGCATATTTTCAGACAACTTTAGACCAAAGGGTAATTCAGAACTTTCCGGCGATTGTTGTTCATTTTTCGGCAGATATTTTTCAAGTAAAAATGTTCCGTCACTGTTCATTCCGAGCCTTGCTATTACTTTATCTGTAGATACTTTATCAATTTTAATCTGTTTTATTAGTAAATATGGTATAGACACAGTTATATCAAGATTATCAATTTGTACAAATTTTTTACCTGATTTATAAAATCCGTTAATTTGCCCTATTTTTGCCCCGGCCGACAAATTCCACGATGTTGATACTTTTATATCTTCTGCTTTAATAATTAATCCTTGCTGTTGATTATCATCATCATTTAGTTCATATGTATAGTCATCTAATTTTACAAATGTAGGAACTACAAATAAAAAAGCCAAATAAAAAATAAATAAAACAGCACAAATTATTATTGATATTATTTTAAAGGCTTTCATAAAATCTCCATTATTTTTTTACTCTAGAAAAAACTTCAGTATCAGCATCATCATAACTATTTGAAAAGAAATATGCACAAGAAGCTGTCATTGCAGCATTATCCGTGCAATATTTCATTTCAGGAGCATGAACTCTAATACCATCAGCCTCCAGTTCAAACATTTTTTTTCTTATTTCACTGTTAGCCGCAACTCCTCCCGCAATTACAGCCTGTTTATAACCTGTTTCTTTTAAAGCAAGTTTTACCTTTTTTACTAATGTTGAACTTACGCACTCTTGAAACGACGCACAAATATCATTTATCGGCAATTCTTGACCATCAAATGATTTTACTAAACGTAGGACTGCAGTTTTTAAACCGCTAAAACTAAAATTGTAACCATCAACCTTACCTTCAGGTAATTTAAAAGCTAAAGGATTACCATTTTTTGCAAGTTTATCAAGTGTAGCTCCTCCCGGATACGGAAGTCCCATAAGTCTTGCAACCTTGTCGTATGCTTCTCCTACGGCATCATCAACTGTTTCGCCCATAATTACGACATCTGAATTTGATATAACATTCAAAATCTGAGTATGCCCGCCACTTACAAGTAATGCAATAAACGGAGGTTTTATATCAGTATCAATGTAGTTTGCACTAATATGACCATACAAGTGGTTTATTCCAATAAAAGGCTTGTCATAAATAAGAGCAAGCGTTTTTGCAGCATTCAACCCTACAAGAAGACATCCGACAAGCCCCGGACCGGCTGTACCAACAAAAGCATCTATTTGTTCAGGATTTATATTAGCCTGCTCAAACGCTTCCATTATAACAGGATTTATTGTTTCTAAATGTTCTCTTGCAGCAATTTCAGGAATAACTCCACCGTATTTTTCGTGAGTTTTAATTTGAGAAGCTACAACATTAGATATTACTTCTCGCCCGTTTTTAACAATAGCACAAGCAGTTTCATCACAACTGGACTCTATTGCCATAATCAAGTTATCAGCACCATCCCCTATTTGAACATCTTTACCTGTAAAAAGCGATTTTTTTATCATATTTGTATTATAATACAAATATGAATTTTATAGACAAAGCAAAAATTAAAGTTGTTTCAGGACGTGGGGGTAATGGTGCGGTTGCCTGGCGTCGTGAAAAATTTGTTGATAAAGGCGGACCAGCTGGTGGTGACGGAGGCAGAGGCGGAGATGTTTATCTTGTTGCAGATGAAGGATTATCTACGCTTTTAGATTTTAAATATAAATCAGTTTTTAAAGCTCAAAGCGGAGAAAATGGTGGAATTAAAAACAGATTTGGTAAAGGTGGAGAAGATTTAAAAATAAAAGTTCCTGCCGGCACTGTTGTGAAAGATTTAAAAAACGGGAAAATTATTGGTGATTTAATTTTTGACGGACAAGAACTGCTTGTTGCAAAAGGTGGTAGAGGAGGTCGAGGTAATGCAAGATTTTGTACTCCACAAAAAAGAGCGCCTCAATTTTGTGAACCCGGAGAACCACCGATTGAAAGAGAACTTTCTTTAGAATTAAAACTTATTGCGGATGTTGGGTTGTTGGGTATGCCAAATGCAGGTAAATCTACATTTATTAGTGCTATAAGTTCTGCAAGACCAAAAATTGCTGATTATCCTTTTACAACTCTTGTTCCTAACCTTGGAGTTGTGAGAAAACCAACAGGCGACGGTTATGTAGTTGCAGATATTCCTGGTTTAATTGAAGGTGCTTCTGAAGGTATAGGACTAGGTTATGATTTTTTAAGACACGTTGAAAGATGTCGTTTCCTTGTTCACATTGTAGATTTAACTCAAGAAAATCCAATGGAAAATTTTAACAAAATAAACAATGAACTTGCAAAATATTCGGAAAGATTGGCTAATTTATATCAAATTGTTGCTCTGAATAAAATAGATGCTATTGATGAAGATTTAAAAAATAAATATTTTGAAGAATTTAAACAAAAATCAGAAGATTTATTTTTGATTTCCGCTGCTACACACGAAAATATAGAAGCTTTAACTTATTTTATGGCACAAAAAGTTGATGAAATTGAAAAACCTGTTTCAGATATTGTTGTTGAAGAAGATACAGGTGCTTATGATAATGATGACAGCTCTTATGAAATTATCAAAGCGGCAAAAGATACTTATATAGTTTCGGGTGGAAAAATAAAGCGTCTTACAGGTGTAACTGATGATAGAAACAGACAGCAAATATTAAGATTACAAAATATTTTGAAGGGTATGGGCGTTTTTGATGAACTTAGACTAAAAGGCATAAAAGATGGAGATACAGTAATTATTGGGCATCTTGAGTTTGAGTTTTATGATGATGAATACTAGCTTCATGTGCTGCTAATATTAATGGTGCTATGCCTTTAGCCTCATTTTCTAAATAATGATAATCTTTGCAATAATCGACTTCAAACTCTTTAACGTTTGCACTTGCGTAGATGTCTTTTAATGTATTAAATTTTAAATTTCGGTTTACTATACCATTAAATGTTTCAATTCCGGCGTTACAATATTTATCAGATACAATGCCTCTATTGCAAGCTTTTAACATTGCATAAGAAAGCATTGCTGAGCCTGATGTTTCGAGTTTATTATTTTTAAGTTTTTCTTTTGGATTAACTACGTTATACCACATTTTGCTTTTAGAATCTCTGTATCTTAGCATATTATCAAAAAATATAATTAAACGCTTTGTTAATTCTTCTTTTTCTTTGCCCTCCGGCATACGTTCTATAATATCAACTTGTGCCATTGCATACCATCCGACACCTCTTAGCCACACTATTTTATTTCGTTTTCCTTTTTTATCAGTACCATGATTATATAAACCGTTTTCATCTTTAAGATTATCACTAACCCATATCATACGATTATAAATATCATCGAAATCTCCGTATTCAGCCAAAAATGGTAATGCCATGTATAATCCGTCTAAAGCAAACGGGTATCTTTCCCATCGGGAATTGTTTATTTTGTGTATATAATTATTTCCAATATGCGGCATTGTTTCGTGATTTTTAATTTGATTATAAACATAATCAATTGTTGATTTATATTTTTGTTTATCTAAGTAAAATAAAGTCCTTGCGGGCAAAACAGAATCAACTTCGCTTTTTCTGTATGCATCTACTCTACCATTAGGTAATATATTTTTGTCGTAAAATTTTTCAATAAAATTATTATACTTATCAGATGATTGAATAAGTGCATACATCATAAAACCGTTAAAATAAAGCCAATCATCAGAATATGATTCTGCATTCCAGTAATACAACCCATCTTTTTCTACTTTTCTTACTAAATTTTCAGTATATTTTTCAACACGCTTAATATTATCTTCTGTTGACTTTGGAGCTAGCGAATAAAAAACAAAACAGAAGGCAATAACGGCTAAAATTATGAATATTAGAAATATCGATATATAAACTTTTTTTGTCATTAAAATTCCAATGGATGATATTTTATACCATCACTTTTCCAGTTAGGGTTATCTTTAAGTGCATATTTACGCCACTCAAAAGCATCATACAAATCCATATCATTGTCATACCAAGGTTTTGTAGGTCCTGCATAGTGTACAATAACAGCTTCATTTTGCATTTCTTTAAGGGTATTAATATTATCCAAGTATGGTGCATATATTTTCTTTAGTTCAAAATATCTAAAGTCATCATCATCTTCAAGTCTTGCATAGAAATTATATTTTGGATTTAATTTTAGAGTTTTTCGTGTTGGTATAACCTGATTAAAGCTTGTTTGTGTCATCAACGCTTTTATTTTATCTTTTTCTTTACTTTTAATTAACTTTTCTGTTATTTTGTTTTTTCTCATTTTATCTAAATTTAAAAGCATAACTCCGCAGTTGTAATCATAGTGGAATATAATTTTTCTAAATGGAAAATGTCGTATCGTAACATTTGGTGAATATTTTAATACAGCACCTAAATAATATTTTTTAATATCTGTATTATAAAGTTCAAGTAAATCACCTTTAATTAAAGTATCACCATCTATATACAATATTTTGTCGTAATCTTTAAACAACGACGGCATTAGAAATTTAAACAAATCAGCTCGTGAAATTCTGTCATTAAGAATTTCAAATCTACCAAATGTTAATTGCTCTAAGGTTACAGGAATAATGTTTACAGTAACATTTTTCGCTTCATATTTCTTTTTGAAAAAATCCTGTGTCGATTTATCTAAATCAACACATAATATATTTATGTCATATATTGTATCAGGCTTTTTATTTGCAATTAGCGAATACAAAGTAACTCTCAGGTATTTCACATAATTTTCATCAGTTGTAAACACTAAATGAGCTGTTTTGTTTGAACTAACAACCGTTTGAGAATTAAATGAATCTTTTTCCTGCCTCTTATTGTCAACTGCAAACCATGCAGAAACAGTTACACAAGACAAAGTAATCAATATAAGTAGCGTAATAATATATTTATTCATGCTTATTCTCTATTTTATGGTATATTTGTAATTATCCTATAAAGGAGAGTGAAATGTCAAATTTTTGTAAATATAATAATAAACTTTTACCGCTTTCGTTACTTAACTTTGCATCATTTTTTCAATATCAACGCTTTATAATGCCTATTTCTTTTTTATTTTATTTACAAAATGGGTTGAGCTTTTCGGATTTTATATTATTTCAGAGTATTTTTAATGCAGTATGTCTTTTAACAAAAATTCCTATGGGATATATAGGTGATATTTTTTCAAAAAAATATATTTTAATAATATCGTATTTGCTATTTTTATTAAGAGTTATTTTATGGATATTTTTTAGCGGATTTTGGATTGTTCTTATCGGCGAAGTTTTATATGGTTTATTTAAAGCATTATATAGGGGAAATATTGATTCATACATTTATGAATATTTAAAATCAATAAATATAGATAAAAGTATGATTTCAAACTATGGTAATTTAACGTTTTGGACTTCTTTGGGTTCTGCGGTAAGTTGTGTTGCTTGTGTATTGCTGTATAAGTTTTTCAACTTTAAAATAATTCTTGTAATAGAACTTGTTTTTCAAATTATATCAATAATAATGTTATTATTTATTCCAAATATAAAATCAGAAAAGACTAATAATATAGGCGTCATTCAAAGTATAAAAACCCTTATAAATGATAAAAAAGTTAATTTTTACGTATATTATTCAGCAATGTTAAACGGCTTAACCAGTGTTTTTGTTTGGAATTTTCAACCATTATTAAAAATGAGTTCTGCACCTGTTGCTTTCTACGGAATAATAAATTTTATAAATCAATTATTACGTGGTATTGGTGGAGCTTATGCCAAAAAAATCAGCTTAATTTTAAAAAATAAAACATTGGTAAATTTAGAATATAGCGTTGTTATATTTTCATTTTTAGTGCTTTTATACGCAATATACCTAAAAAATGTTTGGTTTACGGTTTTAAGTCTTGTTGTAATTAGTATAGGAATATTATTATTTGTAATATTCAATATTTATTCTATTTCGAAAATACATGAAAATATTCAAAACAAATATAGAGCAACTTTAGCATCAACAAATACCTTTTTTAGTGATTTTGCATCGTTTTTTTTGCTACTAATGTTTAAGATAAGTTATGATTATATTGGTCTGATAAAAACTTTATTAATATTTTTAGTAGTCTTTATTTTCTTGCTCCGCCCGAACAAATTCAACAAAACGGTGTAATCCATCATCAAAACTGACTTTAGGTTTCCACATTAAAAGCCTTTCAGCTTTTTTTATATCAGATTGTGTTCTAAATACATCACCTTGCTGCATTACATCATATTTTATCTTAGCTTTTTTATTTAATTCTTTTTCAATTTTCAAAACCATATCTTTTAATAAAATCGTATTTCCTGCACCAACATTTATAATATCATATTTAGTTTTTAGGTTTGTTGCCGCAATTATTCCATTAACGGTATCATCAATATAAGTGTAATCTCTTGATGTATAACCATCACCAAATATTGTTATTTCTTCATCTTTTAAAATTTTATCTATAAATTTTCTAATTGCTAAATCAGGACGTTGATGCGGACCATATACAGTAAAAAATCTTAGTGCAACCGCATTAATATTAAATTTGTCAGTATATTCTTTTATAATTTTTTCACACTCTAATTTTGTTTCTGCATAAGGAGAAATTGGCTTTAAATTTTGAATATTTTCACTTAAAAATTCGAATTTCGCATTACCATATACGGAAGATGAGGAAGCAAAAACTAAATCAGATACATTATTTTTATGCATTGCCTCAAGAAGATTTTTTGTTCCATTTATATTCACATCTTGAAACACTTCAGGATTTTTAATAGATTCTCTAACACCGGCCTTAGCCGCCAAATGTATAACTTTATCTATATTATAATGCTTAAATAAATACTCAAAATTTTCGATATTTCTTATGTCATATTCGTAAAGTTTGAATTTTTTACAATCTTTAAATTCGGCAATATTTTTTTCCTTGATTTTTCTTGGATAAAAATCATCAAAGTTATCAATACCTATTACAAAATTATCTCTTTGTTCAATTAATTTTAACGTTAAATTTGAACCTATAAATCCGGCACAACCGGTTACTAATATATTCATTTTAATATTCTAAAATAAAATGCAGATAAAATCAATTTATTAAATCATTTAAATCAAGAACAAAAAACAAGATAAATTGTTTTAATACGCAAATAAAATTTATATTTTTTAAAACTAATTTAAACTAAATATCAACCATTTCTCTGAGTTTTTTAAGTTGATCTCGAATTTCAGCTGCTCGTTCAAAATCTAAAACTTTTGCAGCTTTATGCATATCTTTTTCTAATTTTGTTATTAATTTTGGCAAGTCCTTTTTATCTATACCTAAATCAACCATTTCTTCTGCAACTATATCCTCTAAATTTCGATAGCTTGCAACAAGAGATAAAAGATTATTTTCAATAGGCTTTTTAATAGTTTTTGGAATAATTCCATATTTTTTATTGTGTTCAAGCTGCAACTCTCTACGTCTTTCAGTTTCTTTTATTGCTTTTTCCATAGATTCTGTCATGTTATCAGCATACATAATCACTTCTCCGCATGAATTCCTTGCAGCACGCCCTATTGTTTGAATTAAACTTGTTTCAGAACGCAAAAAGCCCTCTTTATCAGCGTCCATTATAGCAACAAGAGAAACTTCAGGTATATCCAGACCTTCTCTCAATAAATTTACACCAATAAGAACATCATATTCACCAAGACGTAAATCACGCAATATTTCAATACGTTCCAATGACTGAATTTCACTGTGTAAATATCTTACTCTTATTCCTTCTTGCAAAAAGTAATCACATAAATCTTCTGCCATGCGTTTTGTAAGAGTGGTAATAAGAACACGCTCATCTTTCTTTGCTCTTTTCTCAATTTCTGATTTTAAATCAGGTATTTGAGAATCTATTGGTCTGACATATATTTTTGGATCAACAAGTCCTGTCGGACGAATAATTTGTTCTACATATTGTTCAGAGGTTTTAAGCTCAAAATCAGCAGGTGTTGCCGAAATATATATTTTTTGACCAACTTTATTAAAAAATTCCTCATTTTTCAATGGACGATTATCTTTTGCACAAGGCAATCTAAACCCGTATTCTATCAAAGTATCTTTTCTTGCCGCATCCCCATGTGACATACCTTTTATTTGCGGAAGAGTTACATGAGATTCGTCAATTACTGTTAAAAAGTCACCTCTAAAATAATCCAAAAGTGTTGCAGGAGCAGAACCGACAGGACGTCGTTCTATTATTCTTGAATAATTTTCTATACCTGAACAATAGCCCATTTCTTTAATCATTTCTATATCATATTTTACACGCTGCTCCAATCGTTGTGCTTCTATTAATTTATTTTGACTTTTTAATTCTACAAGTCTTGATTTCAGTTCTTGTCTTATTAAATCAATAGTTTCCTCAACATTCTCATCATAAGCTAGATAATGCACAGCCGGATAAATCACTGTTTTTTCCACAACTTCAAGAACTTCTCCAGTTGTTGCATCAATTCTTACCAGTTTTTCTATCTCATCTCCAAAGAAGTAAATTCTTGTAATAATTTTTTCATAAGACGGTATAATCTCAACAATATCTCCTCTTACTCTGAAATTTGCACGTTCTAAGACTAAATCATTTCTCGTATATTGAACACTTACAAGATGTTTAAGTAAATCTTCACGGGAAATTTCCATACCGACAGAAAGTTCTATTGCTCCTTTAAAATAATTTTCAGGTAAACCCAAACCATAAATACAACTTACGGAAGCAACAACAATAACATCATTTCGTTCGTATAAACTTCTTGTAGTATTGTGTCTTAATCGGTCAATTTCTTCATTAATACTTGCTGACTTTTCTATATATGTATCTGTTCTGGGAATATACGCTTCCGGTTGATAATAATCATAATAAGAAATAAAATATTCAACGGCATTTTCGGGAAAAAGTTCTTTAAATTCATTATAAAGCTGAGCAGCTAATGTTTTATTATGCGCAATAATGAGTGTTGGTTTTTGAATTTTTTCAATAACATTTGCAATAGTAAATGTTTTACCTGAACCGGTAATTCCAAGTAATGTTTGAGCATCAAAACCCAAATTAACACCATTAACCAATTGCTCAATAGCTTTCGGCTGATCACCTGAAGGTGAATATTTAGATACAAGTTTAAATTTACGTTCCATAATTATATATTAATGCAATAATTTTTTATATCTAATTAAATTTTTCAAATTCGGCCTGAACTAAACAGAGTTCTTCTTCTGTTTCCTTATTTTTAACAGATATTCTTGCTAAATTTTCATCAAGCTGCACTTCTGATAAAACTACATTACCATATTGAATTTCTTTTTTGTAAAGCATATCAATGACTTTTGGTTTATATTCATCTCTGAATGTTTTAGGTAAAGCCTCAAATGCCCAAACTATATAATGCATATTATTAACATGTTTATTAACATCAATGTCATCATATCTGACTTTAAATTCTTCCTTATAATCAACCCTTTCAGGTGCATGAACTTTTATAAAGCTCAAATCATCTTCTCTTTTTTCAACTTTATCAAATTTATCAGGAAAAATTTCATTTGGTGCAGACATAGATTTGTCCTTGAAATTTACAAGCGCCCAATAGCTAATCACTCTGCCAATTAAATCCCCGTCTTTTTCATATATGTCAAAATCACGATGCGCAAATAATTTATTATAACCTCTTGCTTCTGTTTTTATGAGTAAATTTTCAATATTTTGCGGGTAATTTTTAAATTCCATATGATACTTTAACAGAAACCATCCTAAATTTTTCGGATAAACTTCATTATATCCAAATCCGCCCCTATCAGCCGCAACGGTTGCAACATCCTGTAAAAAGTTAAGAAATGACGAGGGCTTTAGCATTTTATGGTAGTCCATCTCACTATATCTTACAAATACTTCTTTACTATAATAATATGGTGATTTTTCATTTATCATAATGACTTATAATACTCCTTTATCAACTTACAATCATCTTCTATATTTGGGCTTTCGCAAACAACAACACCTTTTACATCAAACTTTTTCATAGCCCTGAGTAAATCTTGATAATTCATATCAGAGTCTTGTAATGGCAAGTGATTTTTTTCTCCTTTATCAGAGTATGCAATTCCTGCAAGGTGTGCATGGAAATTACTTAGTGCAATATCACCCAATTCTGTACCTATTTTATCCAAAATATTACAAAAATCTTCATAAGTATTAAAACCACCACCACTTCTTGCATGTACGTGAGAAAAATCTACACAAGGAAGAACTTGTTTAAATTCTTTTGATAAATTTACTATCTCCTCAACTGTACCCCATTGAGTGCCTTTACCTGTTGTTTCAGGTCTAATCCAAATTTTGTTGTTATCTTTCTCTAAAACTTCTATAATTTTTGAGGTTTGTTCAACGACTCTTTTAAACACAATATCCTTATCATTGCCCAAATAAAATGCTGCGTGATAAGTTATACTATATCCGCCAAATTCATTTGCAACAGTAGCAGTATCAACTATTCTAGTAATACTTGCGTCAATTTTTTCCTGTTCTCTTGCATTTAAATTTATATAGTATGGACCATGAGCTGTAAAAGTTAATTTATCAGAAGCATTTTTTACAAGTTTGCGAGAATTTTCACTCATTCTTACCCCTTGTACAAACTCGACTTCTATACCATCCAAATCCATTTCTTGCAATACATTAAAAGCATCAGAATAGCCCTTCTTTTTATCTGTACGCAATGGCATACCTGCTGTTAAAAACTTTAGTTCCTCCATTATCCAAACACCTCACCAACTTTTGGAGCTAGAATTTTTATAAAATCCTGCGCATTACCAACAAAAAAGCTACCAAACTGTATTGCGCTTGGACAAATAAAACCTTTTCCCGTTGCAATATAAAATTTATCAGATTCTACTCTTGTTATTGTTCCGGGTTTATATTTTGAAGAATCTTTATCAATTTTATTTGCCATAAATATTTTAATCATATTCCCGCGAAATAAAGTTGATGCTATTAAAAAAGGATTAAGACCTCTTATAAATCTATCAATTTCTTCTGCTGATTTTGAATAATCTATAAATAAATCTTCGTCTTTTATACTTTGCCCAACAACAAAATCTCCTTCCGGTTGTTTATATCTTGGCAATTTATCATTTTTTTCAAAATCGTTTAATACAGAAACCAACATCTGCATACCCAACAAATTTAATCTGTTAAACAGTGTCCCCATTGTTTCTAATGGGGAAATAGCAACTTTTTTTTGCGTTATAATATCGCCTGTATCAAACCCTTCATCCATAAAATGAAGTGTAACACCTGTTTCCTTTTCACCGTTCATTATAACGGTGGAATATGGATTACCGCCTCTATATTTTGGCAATAAAGAAGGATGAATATTTATAAATCCTATTTTGGGAATATCTAAAAGAACTTTTGGTATTTTATAGTTAAAAGAAGCAACGACAGCCGCATCCAGATTTAAAGACTTTAAGTAATCCAAAAACTTTTCATCTTTCAAATTATCCCACTCAATAAAATTCATCTTTCTGGATAGTGCAAATTGTTTAAAACTTTCATAAGTATTATGCGATTTTTTAGGGCCAAGAACACCGACTATATTGACACCTGCTGCAAGCAAACCATCAAGACACACATAAGCCATATCAGGAATACCAACAAATAAAATTTTCTTTGTTAATTTAAATTCATCCATAATTTAACCTGCAAAAAGGGGGCTCTCTACCCCCTTTAGAAATATATTTAAACCAAAGCAGCGTATGACTCTGCTTGAGTTTTCAAAGTTTCAGCCTTATCCGTTTCTTCCCATGGCACTTCTAAATCGGTTCTGCCCATGTGACCGTATGCCGCAAGTTTTTGATAGAATTTTCCACCATTTTTTAATGGTAAATTTCTTAAATCAAATTTATTAATAATACCGACAGGTCTTAAATCGAAATTTTTATTTACCAAATCTGACAAATCTTCATCAGAGATTTTGCCTGTGCCAAAAGTATCTACAAGAACCGAAATTGGCTCTGCAACACCGATAGCGTATGCAAGTTCAATTTCACATTTTTCAGCTAAACCTGCTTTTACGATATTTTTAGCAACATATCTTGCTGCATAAGCGGCTGAACGGTCAACTTTCGTAGGATCTTTGCCTGAAAATGCGCCACCGCCGTGACGAGAATATCCGCCATAGGTATCAACAATAATCTTTCTGCCTGTCAATCCTGCATCACCTTGAGGTCCGCCAATAACAAATCTGCCGGACGGATTAACCAATATAATTGTATCTTTATCAGGTTTAATTGATTCATTTTTAAATACGAAATCTATAACGTGCTCTTTAATATCTTTTTCTATAATATTTTGAACTTTTTGATTATCACTCTCCGTTCCGATTACAGGATCATGCTGAGTTGATATTAATATCGTATGTATTCTTGAAGGTTTTCCATCAACATATTCAACTGTAACCTGCGATTTACCATCAGGTCTTAAGTAATCAACGATTCCTTTTTTTCTTACTCTGGACAATCTATATGACAATTTATGAGCCAAACTTATAGGCAAAGGCATCAATTCAGGAGTTTCATTACAAGCGTATCCAAACATTATACCTTGATCACCTGCACCAATATCTTCAGTTTCTGCACTTGATAAATCAGCATTATTATCTCTTGCTTCAAGAGCTTTGTTTACACCACTTGCAATATCTGATGATTGTTCATCAATACTTGTCAATACAGCACAAGTTTTGTAGTCAAAACCGCCACCGTTTTCACCTATGTAACCAATGTTTTTTATCGTATTTCTTACAACTTGAGGAATATCAACATAACAATCAGAAGTTATTTCACCGCAAACTAGTGCCATACCTGTTGTTACTGTTGTTTCAGCTGCTACACGTGATTTATTATCTTTTGTTAAAAATTCGTCTAAAATTGCATCAGAAATTTGGTCGCAAACTTTATCCGGATGACCTTCTGTTACAGATTCAGACGTAAATAAAAAGTTTTTAGATGCCATCGCATTCTCCTTAATTTTTATGTACTCATCGGTAAGTTTTTTATTTCCAACCCGATACACCTTTATTCAAAAACATACTATATCAAACACATACAAAAATCAAATTGAAGATGTTTAATTATACAAATTAATAAAAATACAAAATTCATTGAATACAGCCATACAATAATATATAATGAAACCATGAATACTTTTGTACAACCTGATAAAAATAATTTAAAACATATACCTATAAGCGAATTTGCAGAGTTTATAATTGGCTTTGATTTTTATGGTTCTAAAACAGAATACTTGACTAAAAACATTGAGAAATGGATAAAGGATAATTTTGGTAAAACCATAGCACCGAATGACTTAATGCCTAATAAAAAGTTAATGTCTGACTTACTTGATGTTAGTATTGGTACTGTTCAAAATGTATATAGAAAACTTGAAAATAAAGGTCTGCTTTATTCTAAACAGAGCATAGGCACGTTAATTGCTGATATTAAAAATAAAAAATTAAAGGTAAGAAAATCTACATCAAAGCGCGAACTTGCAATTGAACTGATTAAGGCTTTCATTCTAAAAAATAATCTTGAAAAAGGGCAGCCTTTACCATCTATAAGAAATCTTTCAAAATACATAAATATTCCGGTAAGCACAACTGATAGCGCACTGGAAAATCTTGTTACTTTGGGTATTGTCAAGAAAACTACATTAAGAGATAGTTGTTGGATTGTCAAAAATAATAAATTCACGGTAAATTTAGAAGATAATCAAAACTTAGTATATAATGTTTCACTGGATTTAAAACACTATATATTAAAAAAAATGAAAATTGGTGATAAATTTTTGACACACTCAGAACTTGCAAAAAAGTTCAAGGTAAGTGTAAAAACAATTCACAGCGCAATTGAAATATTGATTGAAGAAGGTATTTTGCTACCAAAAAGAGGACGGTACGGAACTTGTGTTGTAAAAATGCCGATTACGTCAAATATTCAGCCTTCTGTCGAAAGTTCTATATTTGCCAAAGCTCAATTTACAGCAAGGTATCATTATAATAGAATTCAGGATTTAATAAAAAATATGATAATCCAAAAATATCCTGTAAATTCAAAACTTCCTTCTATTATGGAAATGGCTAACTTGATTGACGTAAATCCAAATACTATAAGAAAAGCTTATTCCAATTTAGCCAATGAAGGTTATTTAAAATTTTCAAGAGGCAGATACGGAGGAACTTATGTTAATGAAGTTCCTAAATTGATAGATGATAAACCATTTGAATGGGTTGCAGTAAACCCGCAATATGCAAATTTTACAGAAAATTAATGACTGTCTAAATATTTTTTGTACAAATCAGGACGTTTGTTTTTTGTCCTTTCGAGCATTTGATTTAATCTAAACTCTGAGATTTCTTTGTGATTACCGTTTAAAAGAACATCAGGAACTTTTAGACCTCTATATTCTCTCGGTTTTGTATAATGAGGATATTCAAGCAGTCCATTTTCAAAACTATCTTGGTCAGCTGACTCTATCTTTCCAAGAACGCCTTCTAATTTTCTACTAATACAATCAATTACACATAATGCAGGCAATTCCCCACCTGTAAGAACAAAATCTCCTATTGAAATCTCTCTTGGATTTATAATATTTCTTATTCTCTCATCATATCCTTCATAATGACCACACAAAATAATTAATTGATTGTATTTTGAAAGTTCTCTTGCAGTTTCATTTTTAAAAGGCTCACCTTGAGGTGTCATCATTAATGTACAAGAATTGTCAAATTTTTCAATGCTTTCATAGGCATCTACATAAGGTTGAGCCATCAAAACCATACCAGCGCCACCGCCATAAGGAGTATCATCAACTTTTTTGTGCTTATCTTTCGTATATTCTCTTGGATTTATAGCATTTATTTTTATTATTTCATCTTTAACAGCACGCTTAATAATACTACAATTACAATATGACTCAACTATCTCCGGAAATAAAGTTATAACATCAAATTGCATTATTCAATTAACCCCGGAATTTCATTTATTACAATCTTTTTATCTTTTAAATTTACCTCAGGAACTATTTCATCGACAAAAGGAACTAATGATATTTTTTTTGATACCCCCCTAACTGAGAGTAAATCATTTGCGCCATTTGAGGATACCCCAACAACTACACCTATTTTTTTATCCATAGAATAAACGTCACAACCAACTAAATCATCGACAAGATATTCACCTTCATCTAAAGATTTTTCAAAATCATCTTGAGGTACAAAGATTAAACAATTTTTATACACGAGTATATCATTAATTGAATTTATACCATCAAATTTTATAATTGCGAATTTATTATTAAATTTTACTGATTTAATTTTGAACAATATATATTCATCATTCGCCAAAATAAAAGCACTCTTTAGAGATTTCAAAAAATCTGCTTGATTTTTTGAATAACCAACTTTTGCTTCACCTTGAACACCATGAAAATTTAAAATTTTACCAATAGAAATATAATTTTTATTCGCCGTCATCAGATTTTTTAGGCTTTCTACCTCTGATTTTCTTTTCAACTTTTTGCTCGGTTTCTGATTCGGAAACATCAGAAACTTCAGCTTTTTCTTCTTTAACCTTTTTTGTTCTGGTTGTTTTCTTAGCTTTTGTAGTTTTTTCTTCTACCTGAACTTTTTCTTCTTTTTTCTTAAATTCTTCAGGTGCATCATCCCTGTCAGGGTTCCATCTGTCTAACCCCATTTGGCTTCTTATCAAACCAATGCCGACATGCACACGCCATTCATCTATTTTTAATTGGATAGCAATAATTTTATGACAACCAATAGGAGGCAACGGCAACAAAGGTTCATACAAACTTCTTATAGCCAACAATTGGTCAGGAGATATTGCAAGTTTTCTCTTTGGAAACGGTAATTTTGGCAACATCATTTTTTGACGTATCAAATTTATACCAAAGAAAACTTTTTTAGGCTCTAATCCTATTTTTTCACCAATAACTTCATGAGCATCTGGATTTGGAAGTGGCAACATTGTCTTATACAATGCTTCAATTTGTTCTAATTGCTCCTTACTAATAAGCAATTGTTTTTGCGGTTGTGGTCTTTGTGGCCTCATACCACCCGGACGACGTTGAGTTCCACCTGGACGACGTTGTTGAAAACTATTTTGCGTTCTGCCTGAATTATATCCACCTCTTGATTGATAATTTCCTTGACTCCGATTTTGGCTGTAACCGCCTCTTTGAGAATACCCGCCCTGATTTCTGTCTTGGAAGTTGTTACGAGGTTTATACCCCCCACCTTGATTATAATTACTTCTTTGAGGTCTGTCGTATCCGCCGGAACTATATCCGCCTCTCGATTGATATCCGCCTTGATTATAATTACTTCTTTGAGGTCTGTCGTATCCGCCACCTGCTTGGTAACCGCCTTGATTATAGTTATTTCGTTGAGGTCTTTCATAACCGCCGGTACTATAACCTCCTGCGGAATAACCACCTGCGCTATATCCTCCTGCAGAATATGACCCGCCGGAACTATAACCACCGTCCGAGCTGTAACCTTGAGTCATATTATCTTGTTGTTCTTGCTTTTGCTCATCGTGACTATTATGTTCATGATTATCTGAGCCACCGCCTGACGGCATCATGTTTTTATCAGGATACAAACAATTAGGACAAATAACTCTTTTGGGGTTTTTTGTTTCGAATTCTGCTCCGCATTTAATACACTTGTTTACATACATACGACATGCCTCTTTAAAAATAAAAAATTAAATATTAAATCCTCTCAAAGTAACGTAACGGACTAATTTCAACTTACCATTATAATATTAACACTGACTATTTATATGTATATTATATCAGAAAAAAATTATTTTTCCAACAAAAATGTTACAGGACCATCATTTACAAGTTCGACATCCATCATTGCGCCAAATTTTCCTGTATATACTTGTATTTCAGACTTCTTTACAAAATTTACAAACTCCTCATACAACTTGTTTGCCAATTCCGGTTTTTCAGCTTTGTCAAAACTTGGACGCGTGCCCTTATGGCAATCACCACATAAGGTAAACTGAGAAACTACAAGCAATTCTCCGTTTATATCTTTTAAAGACTTGTTCATTTTACCGTTATCATCTTCAAATATTCTTAAATTAATCAATTTTTCAGATAATTTAAGCGCATTTTCGGTACTATCACCTTTTTCGACACCAAGCAATGCCAATATACCCTTATTTATTTTTGAATAAAGTTTTCCTTCAATTGTCACAGATGCTCTGCTAACTCTTTGTATTAAGCATTTCATTTAAATTTACCACCTTTGATTTTAATATAGTACTAATTTCATTTAAATCAGACATTACTGATGTGATATATGTTTTTAAATTCTCATACACTTTATTCATATTTTGCGAAGAAGTATCTTTATTTGTTCTTAAAGAATACTCTAAATCCATTGAATGAGATTTGTGCAAATACGCAAATATTCTACATTTTGGACAATATATATTAACTAAATCTATGTACATTGCCAAAATTTGTTTAAAGTAGCGCATGCAATTTTCATTAACAATTTTTCGATTATGAAACTCTTTATCATAACAGGAAACTAAAGACATTGATGTTTTTAACATTTTTAAAATATCCTCAATAATTTTTAGTTCTTGTCTTATGTTGTTGATAATTAACTCAATATCATAATGAGGCTTAGATATAATATTTTTGACCTCTATACGCTCAAAAGTTTTAAGAATTTGTTCTATCTCAATATCATCAAAACCTTCTATTTTTGCACCCAAAAGTGAGGCATTATACAAATTTATTTCGTTTTTGAACTTACCGGCAAAATCTCTAAACTGATAAATAAATGAACTATAATCCCTTGTTGATGGCACTTTATTTCCACTTATACCTGCAACAAAACATAAATTTTTATTTATAAAATTTATTCTCTGAATTGCTAAATCATTTTTTTGTTCATCAGATAAATTTTTATCAACAAATGAATTTTTAAATTTTTCAAAGTTTTCAACAGTAACAACAGCTTTCTCTGTTTCTACATCAAATTCGTAATTTAAACCAATTTGACAAGCATACTTTGTATAACATTTACCGTCAATATACGCCAAATCTTGCCCTACAAGAATAATATTTTTAAAACCTAATATTTTTGCTGCATAAAGCATCATATAAGAAACAGTGCCGCTTGAAACATATTGAGATGCATCAATATTTGCAATCTCAGTCCATATCAGGTTTGCAGATGAAGTTTGAGAAGGATATGAAATTATATTTTTAAATTTTGCAAAATGCAATTCTCTGTACGTTATTGGCTCAATTATTAAATTTGCATCCGATAAATTCAATCCATCTATCTGTGACATTTGACTTGAAGATTCAATCAATCCTACAAAATCAGGTGTTACCCCATTATTTACAAGAGTTCTTGCAGCTTGTCCAACAGAAAGTATAATAATATTTTCTCTATATTTTTTTAAACTTTCTATATCTCTGTCTAATGTTGGACCTGCAGAAACAATGACAGCAGACTTACCTTCGTATAAATTTTTATATTCGGCCAGCTGCGGTTCATTTACCAACAAATCAATATTACTACAAAGCATTTTTATAGCATGCGGCATTCTGTTTTTTATATAATTATTGTTCATAATTAAAGCACCCATATGCATATTAAGATTTTCTGCAAATTTATTAAGTTCATCAGAAAATAAATATTTGTATGAAGGTAAAAAGATAATATCCGTATTTGAATTATATCTATAACTACAAGAGTACATTTTTATAAATTCTTCATAATCATTAAACACAAAAACATTCTCTTTTGATAATTCTTTTGAAAAATCCGCTATTTCAAGGGCAGCAGCAAGAACTTCCAAATTCGGTTCGTAAACAAGCACTGTACCTTTTGAATTTAATGCAGCTTCTTGAAAAAGATAACCCAATCCAAAACCAAAAAGCACGTGCAACCTTGAATTTTCATTAGTTACTTGAGCAAAAATCTCTTTTGCCTCAGCTTCAGCACCATAATTATTGTGCAAATACACACCGTTGTACATAAAATTAGGTTCTTGCAAAATAGTATTTACAATAGAAATATCATTTTTCAAAAATTCTATCCGCATTATTTTATATTTTAAACTTGGATTATATTTTGAAATACAAGCAAGATTTGCTTCAAGTATCGGATTACTTTTCAACTTTCCCCCTCAATTGACCGCAGGCAGCATCTATATCAGCACCTCTTTCCAATCTTACGGTAACTTTTTTACCTGAATGCTCTAATATATACTTAAATTTCATTATTGAATTATTTGATGGCTTTTTGTAGTCGTTTTCTATTACAGGATTATACGGAATTAAATTTATATTGCATTTTATTCCTTGTAGTAAATTTGCAAGATTTTTTGCACATTCAAAAGTATCCGTTAAATCTTTAATCAAAAGATATTCAATTGTCACGCGCCGACCCGCAATTTCAAAATATTTATCTAAAGCTTTTTTCATTTCTGATATAGGATATTTTTTATTAATAGGCATTATTCTATTACGAATATCATCAGTTGGAGCATGAAGTGACCACGCCAACGTAGATTGACTGTTTGCTTTTGCAAATTCCGGAACTTTAGGAGCGATACCGCTTGTTGATACTGTAATCCGTCTTGAACCAATTTGACATTCAGTATTAAGTATTTCAATAGCCTTTAAAACATTATCAAGATTCAATAAAGGTTCACCTTGCCCCATAAAAACAACATTCGTTACTTTTAAACCTGTATCTCGCTGTATAGTTAATACTTGTTCTACAATTTCAGAGGCTGTTAAATTTCTTTTAAAACCTCCTTTTCCTGTTGCACAAAATGAACAATTTACGGCACAACCTACTTGAGAACTAACACATGCCGTTAAATTTGCTCTGTTATCAAATCGCATTAAAACTGTTTCTACGCATTCGCCATCAGGATATTCAACCAAATATTTTATTGTACCATCTTGACTAACTTGTTTTTTCCTTATGTTTGTTTCGGTAACAATAGCGACTTTGCTTAATTCTTCTCTGAATTTAACAGAAAGATTTGTCATTTCATCTATTTTTGAAACAGATTTTAAATATATCCAATTCTGTATTTGCTTTGCTCTAAAATTTGAAGCCTTTAATTCAGACATTAAACCTTCCAGCTCTGATATATTCATGCCCGATAGTATAATTTTTGCCATGGTTATATATTACCTTTTTCAAATTCTTTTCTAAAGTGTTCTCTAATTTCTGTCATAGCTCTAATAGTCAACACTATTTTTTGAATGCTTTCATGCCATCCGATGTATGAACAAGTCGGATGTAACAACTGTATAGGATTATCCGGATAATCTTTGCATATTGAAGGTCTGTTTTCATAATCGGAACACTTATTATCATCAGTTACTTTTTTACAGTAATAATAATAAGCATGCTCTCCTGATTCTTTCAATAACTGCATATACAAAGGAAATTGTTTTTCAGGTTCTTTTTCATCTTCGTACGGTGTAAATGTAGATATAAACTCTTGTGCAAACTTATCACCACGTGAAGCCTTTTCTAACAATGCAGTAGGAGAAAATTCACTTATAGCCAACCTGCAACATGCTCCACACATACCGCAATGAAAAGAATTTCTGCGTTCTATTACAAGCTTTTTTTGAAGTTTTATATGCTTTTCAATTTCAACATTCAAATAATTTTCAATTTCATCATGCTTCAAAAGGTTTATTTCTCCCTGAATAGCATTTAAAACCGAAACAAATATTTGACGATATTGCTGCACAAGTTTTGTATAATGTTCTTTTAATTCATTCATAACAGATATACTAACATAAATTAGTAACTTTACCAATGTTAAATCTGAAATTTTACAATATACTTTCAACACGAAAGGAGAAGAAAATGACAAAAAAACTTGAATTATATAAATGTGATATTTGTGGAAATTTAGTTGAAATATTAGCATCTGGACAAGGAGCATTAGTTTGTTGCGAAAAGCCAATGATTCTGATAAAAACTGAGTTAACAGAAAATGAAGAATTAAATGATAAACATATTCCTGTAATTGAAAAAGTTGTTGATGGCTTCAAAATAAGAATAGGAGCAACAACACATCCCATGACAAAAGAACATCATATTGAATTTATACAAGCAATATCAAAAGACGAAAAATATATTAAAACAAAATTTTTAACAACAGAAGAAATACCTGAATTAAATGCAAAATGCAACAGTCAAACTCTCTGGGCAAGAGCATTATGCAACATTCATGGACTCTTCAAAAAAGAATTTTAATAAAAAGAAAGACTCCGCAGGGAGTCTTTCTTTTATGTATATTTTTGATTCGAATTATTGACCTAACCAGCCAAGACCTAATGTACAAATTGTACCTAAAACTTTACCGAATGTATTAGAAGCTTTTGAAGCACCTGTACGTTTTGCACCTGTAATCATTTCGATATTTTCATCAACAGATGTTTTATTACCCATACCGAATGAGAATATTTTCATAAATCCATCAGCAAACGAACTTCTGCCGTGAGCTTTTAAGTCTTCTGTCATATAAGAACCTGTCATTTGTGTATATACTTGGTCTGCATATTGTTTTAATGTTAGTTCTTTTTCTTCTTCTGTTCCTTGTAATTGTGAACCGTATGATGCTCTAATAGCTTGTAAAAGCTTACCATATTCAGCTTTTACATTATCTTGATTATTTGCTCTTATTTCTTGTGCCAAAATTTGAACTTGTCTTTGAATGCTGCCGTTTTGAGCTTGCATTTGGAATTGAGCATTGTTTTGATTTTGGAATGCAGCTACTTGACGATTTACACCAAAATTATCCCATTGTTGAATGTTTTGCATATATTGTTGAGGGTTCATCAAAACACCGCCAAATGCACCAAGTCCTGCATAAGAACCTGTCATTCCTGGAACACCTGCCATACCGGTCATATAAGGTGATGTCATCATACCGGAATTCATACTCATCAATGGAGAATTCATCATAGCATCAACATCTACTGATGTCATGTATGGATTTGTCATTCCGAAATTAACTGTCATTTTTGAAACCTCCAATAACTTGCGTTATTTGTGAAAACCATTAAACCAATTTGTAAGTTTATTTTTATTTATGTTTAATATCCTTACATCTATATAAAGTATTTCTAAACGCAATAATTGACATGATTTCGGCGTTTTATTAAGTTTTGTTAACAGAAAACTATAAATCAAGATACAAATTGCTTGATTTATAGACCTTCTGCATATAAATATAATTTTTAAATTACCAACCGAATAAGCCTAATCCTAATGTACAAATTGTACCTAACACCTTACCGAAAGTATTAGAAGCTTTTGAAGCACCTGTACGTTTTGCACCTGTAATCATTTCGATATTTTCATCAACAGATGTTTTATTACCCATACCTAAAGACAATGTTCTCATAAATCCATCAGCAAACGAACTTCTACCGTGAGCTTTTAGGTCTTCTGTCATATAAGAACCTGTCATTTGTGTATATACTTGGTCTGCATATTGTTTTAATGTTAGTTCTTTTTCTTCTTCTGTTCCTTGTAATTGTGAACCGTATGATGCTCTAATAGCTTGTAAAAGTTTACCATATTCAGCTTTTACATTATCTTGATTATTTGCTCTTATTTCTTGTGCCAAAATTTGAACTTGTCTTTGAATGCTGCCGTTTTGAGCTTGCATTTGGAATTGGGCATTGTTTTGATTTTGGAATGCAGTTACTTGACGATTTACACCAAAATTATCCCATTGTTGAATGTTTTGCATGTATTGTTGAGGGTTCATTGAAACTCCACCAAGCATTCCGAAACCAACACCCATACCCATTCCTGCGTATGGACTCATTAGCGGCGCATCCATCATAGTTGTCATGTATGGATTTACCATTCCGAAATTAACTGTCATTTCTAAACCTCCAATAACTTGCGTTATCTTTATTAAAACCGTTAAACCAACTTGTAAGTTTTTGTATTATTATCTCAATATCCTTACATCTATATAAAAAAAATTGAAACGCAATAATTGACATGATTTCGGCGTTTTGTTAAGTTTTGTTAACAAGTTGTAAAAAAAGCCCCCGAATTATCGCACACTACGGGGGACTAATCAGTAAAAGAGACATCACTAATATAGTTATACATGTTTTAAAAAATTTCCAATATTGGACGAAGAAAAATATTTAAATTATAATCTTTAGCATGAAGAAATTATTTTTTTGTTTATTTTTATTACTATTTTGTACATCTTTATCTTTTGCAGACGAAATGACTAAATCACAGCAGGCAATTGCATTTTATAATGACAATAACATTGAAGGCGCAATAAAAATCCTTCAATCAATACCTGAAAATGATAAAACCGCAGAGGATTGGCTTTTAATGGGTAACTTACTTCAGGATAAAAACCAAAAAGCAGAAGCAGTATTCATGTTTAAACGAGCAATTTTAACCGACAAAAGCTATTATAAACCATACTTTAATCTTGCTAATATATACTTGGAAGAAGAAAGACCTTTAATGGCAATTGATAATTACAAAATTGTAAACAGACTAAAACCTGATTTTGCTTATGGTTATTATAATTTAGGTTGTGCATATTTAAAATTGGGAGAATATAAAAAAGCAAAAAGATGTTTTGAGAAAGCTGTTGAATTAAAAAATACAGAGCCGGATTTTCAATATAATCTTGCGTTTTGCTACAAACAGCTTAACAAATTAAAATTAGCAAATAAACATTTGGAATTTTACAATAAATTAATGGAAATGCATTAATGCTTGCACTAACCGTTGAATGATATTAATATAAAGAAGTTATGGGTAAGATTTTAGACATAATAATAAAAATAAGTGCGGCTATAATAGTTGTGTTTATTTTGTATTGTTGCACAATTGGACGAGAATTTGGAATTAAACAAGTACATAAAATTCTTGGCATGTACCACGTAAATGTCGGTGATAAAGCATTCAAAAAACATAATATGCAAGACGCAATTAATGCCTATGAAACAGGTTTAGAGCTATTTCCTGAGCACTATGAAGCATGGTTTAATTTAGGAAATATATATGTGGCATACGAAGATTATTTTTCAGCAACTGAAGCATATCAAAATGCAATAAAAGCAAAAAATAACTATACTCAAGCAAGAATGAACTTAGGTATAATAACGGCTGAAAAACTCGGGGACTTCGATGAAGCAATAAACCAATATCAAAGGATTATTAATTCAAAACACTTTCTAATTTCAATACCATTTGTATATGACAACAAAAAAAGTGAAACCGCTAATAAAGCTATTGCATACTACAATATGGGTAAAGCATACTCTCAAAAAGCACTTTATCTTCCAAATAAACTAAAAACAGAAAAAAAAGAATTACTGCATAAAGCAGCAAAAGCCTATGAAAATGCTGTTGAAATAATTAAAGATGATTACAATATGTACTATAATTTAGCATTAACGTATCATATATTAGGAGATTACAGAAAAGCAGGTCAATATTATTGCAGTGCAATCGAAACATCACCTATGCAATATGAAGCGCACTACAATTTAGGATTAATGCTGAAACATTTACGTCAGGAAACTTATGCTATTGATGAGCTGGAAAAAGCTGCCGTACTATCAACAAGCAGCTATTCAAGCCACTCTCAATATATTTTTGATGTTCTAAGCTCAGTTTCAATGGATGCCCTACAAAAAGGACTACCAAATAATATTGACAAACTTATTGCCCAACAAGAACAAAAAGAAAAAGAAAAAAATAAAAAATCAGATAATAAAAAAGCAACAGAAAAAACTAAACAAGACGAAGATTCTGTCTTTTTGATAAACGGAAAAATTACGGTTGATGATGACAAAGACCAAACAGTCATAAACAACTTTAAAAAATGCCCTTCAAAATCATTATTTGAAATGAATTAAAAAATAGGTAAAACAATTGAAAACAATAGCATATTTATGCAGCTACAATGAAAATACAGAACAATTTAACAAGGATATATCACAGCAAAAAGCAGATATAAAAATTTTCTGTGATTTACACAAAATTGAATTAGATGAAATCTTTGTTGAAACAAGTACAAGAGATGATTTCAAGCCTGTATTGTTAGAAATTATGAGTAAATTTTATAATAATGCCGAAAAGCTTATTATATCAAATAACAGTGTTATTAGCAGTAATTCAGATTTTAAGGACTGGGTATTTGATGAATTTAATAGAATGAATATTGAAATTATAGTAATAAATTCACAAAAAGAACTTTTACCACCTAAATTATTGTCAAATTTAGCAGAGAACATAAAAAATATACCCTCGTTACCCGAAATAATAACTAAATCACTTGAAATTATGCAAGACAAAAATACGTCTGCATCTACACTTGCCAAAATAATTTCTAACGATATTGGTCTTACAGCAAGAGTATTAAAGCTTGTGAATTCTGCATATTATGGATTTCCAAAACAAATATCAACAATTCAACAAGCCATAACAATTCTTGGATTTACAACAATTAAGGGAATTATAATTTCTGCAAGCATATATAAAATGTTTTCTGAAAACCCAATAAATAAAACATTTAACTATAAAAATTTTTGGAAACATTCATTGCTAACTGCAACAGCAGCAAAAGAAATTTTATTTTCTATAAATAAAAACTCTAATGACGATATTTTTGCAGCTGCATTTTTGCATGACATAGGCAAAATTATATTTGCTCAATATGATAAACAAAATTATGCAAACGTTTGCAAATATGATTATATAAACACGCAAGAATTACTGAAAGCAGAAGAAGAAGCATGCGGACTAAACCATTGTGAAATAGGAAACATGGTTGCATATTCTTGGAACTTACCTGAAATTTTTTGCGATGTTATAACATACCACCATACACCTGAAAAAAGCTCTAAATATGAAAAAGAATGCAGCATTGTGTATCTGGCAAATATGATTGCAGAAAGTACAGAGAGTAACAAAAATTTAAATATTGATAACATTCCGTTAGATATACTTGAAAAATTAAATATTTCGGCGGACAATATAAGTGGGATACAAGAAAAATTAAATAAAATTGCTATTAATATTAATGACATTAGCAGTTTTTTAGAATAAATGAAAGGCATGTGTAAATGAGCGAAGCATTTAATCAAGAAAATGTAAACTCAAAAGAATTAGATTTCTTATCGCAAGTATCTATAGGTTTGACTCAAAATTCAGAACCTGAAGATATTATGCAAGCCCTTGCCGATTCTTTTAGAAGTATTGTAAAACTTGAAGACTTAAATATATATATATACGACGAAAATACACAAAAACTTAGAGATTACACTAAAAGTTGGATTGTAATTGACGAAACACACGATAAAAAATATACAGAAAAATTATATAAAGTTGTAAATGAATCAAAGTATGACGACTTTTTGATTAATGATAACAGTATTAATATAAAAGACTTTTGGGATATTAACAAATATATCAGCACACGTAAAAATACAATTTTATTCCCGCTTATGAAAGGCGAAACACCTTATGGCTTGATTGAACTTGTTATTAACCTTACAATATCTGATATTTTGACAATTGACTTTTTTAAAGCACTGATTATTGCAGCATATCAAGTTTCTTTAAAGATCCAAAACAAAGTTCTTGCCGATAAAATGCAAGCAAACATTGATTTTTACGACGCAATGAAAAATATTGCAAAAATTATTGAAACTCAATATGACTTAAACTATATTATACCACTAATCGGTGAATTGATTGATAAATTTATTTCTGACCATTTAATATATATATTCCTTAACCAAAAAGGGAAATTTAATTTAGTATGGCCGGCAGCCTGCAGAGATACAAAAATATTAGAAATGGTTAATAATATCGGTGATGACACTCAATGTATTTTGGCAGATGATAATAAAATCGGATTGTTTCCAATAATTGCAGCAGATTCATCAATATTAGGCTGTATAGTTGCACACAGCCACATTGATAAACTTACACAAAGAGAAATTGATTATATCGACCAATTGACTAAACAATCATCAATTACAATTCAACGTGCTAATATGTATGCTGAAGTATTACAGCACGCAACATTAGATGCACTTACAGGGCTAAACAACCGCCGTCAATTTGAAGTTCGATTAAAACAAGAAGTTGCAGCAGCTAAACGTCAACAAAAACCATTATGCGCCATAATGCTTGATATAGACTTTTTCAAAAAAGTTAACGACAATTATGGACACGCTGTTGGAGATGAAGTTCTTAAAAATGTAGCAGAAATTATTAAAGAAAGCCTTAGAGAATCTGATATACCATCAAGATATGGTGGAGAAGAATTTGCAATTCTACTTCCATATACAAAACTTGAAGAAGCAGGCAGCGTTGCACAAAGATTAAGAAGCAATGTTGAAGCAAAACACGTTGATTTAACAAAAGTAAAAGATGCAAAAATAAGCGAAATTCAAGTTACAATAAGCGTTGGTGTCTATGAATACAAAGACGGAGATGAGCCTCAACAATTATATACAAAAGCCGATAAAGCTCTATACTATGCAAAAGAACATGGAAGAAATAAAGTTATTATAAACAGAGGATAACATGAAAGAGTTTTCTATAATCTGTAAAACACTAAAAGATACAGAACTTTTAGCTAAAAATATTGCGCCATTATTAGAAAATGGTTGCTTTATAAATTTGTTCGGAGAAATTGGAGCAGGAAAAACTGCACTTGTAAAACTTGTGGCAGCTGAGATTGGCATACAAGAACACGTAACAAGTCCAAGTTTTGTTATTCTAAATGAATATCACACAGGAAAACTTCCTGTTTATCACTTTGATTTGTATCGGTTGGAAAATGTAGGTGTTAAAACTGTTTGCGATGAATTGAGAGAATATTCTCAAGGTAAAATACTAACATTTGTAGAATGGGCAGAATTTTCTCAAAACGAAATTCCATTTAACAGAATTGAAATAAATGTAACTTATGAAGACAATGATAACCGCAAATATTCATTAAAATCTTATGGCGATAAAGAAGATAACATAATTGAGGATTTAAAAAAATGTTATTAGCATTTGACACTTGCTTAGACAAAACATATATTGGAATTGGAGAAAACGGAAAAACTATTGACTCTGTAATCATAGAAAACAATGGTAATACATACCATTCTGCATATCTGATTTCGAACATTAGAAATTTACTAAAAAAACACCATTTTTCACCTAAAGATATTACAGCAGTCGCAACAGATATAGGACCGGGAAGCTTTACAGGCATAAGAGCATGTGTAACCGTTGCAAAAGTTATGGCTCAACAGCTTGGTTTAAAAACTTACGGAATTTCATCACTGGAAATCATTTCACAATTGACAAAAGATTCCTCAAAAACATTAGTTTTACTTGATGCAAGAAAAAATATGACTTATGTATGGAATGAAGAAATTCTTGGAGCAATACTGATTGATGACGTAAAAAGCATGGTTATTGAGGATAAATACTCTATAATTTGCGATGAAGCTATGTTCAATATTTTTTCTAAAATTACGGATGATATAAAAATATATACAAATTTAAATCATAATTTTTCAGAAATTTTAATATCTTTAGCAGAAAAAAAACAGGCAGGAGATTGGAAGACATTAAATCCTCTTTACATTCAACCGCCGCCTGTTTTTGGCAAATAAACCTTTACATGTGACTAAGAACAACTTTATCGAGTTTATTTCTATAAAAATCGGTATTTATATTTAATTTTTTCCCTATTTCCAATAATATTTCGATAAATTCTTTATCTGAACTATTTTTAAAATCTTTTAAGTTTTCAATAAATTCGCCAACTTCGTGGAAAATCTTGTTATAATATGTATTTTGAGCCTCAGCTATATCAACCTTCAAATCAAGCTTTTCAATAAAGTCAAAAATTTCCAATATTACTTCGGCTTGATGAATTTCAATACTGTTTGTAAGTCTGTTTATGTTTTGCAAAAGCTTATGGCTGAACATTTTTGAAGTAGGCTCTTTATCAATTGTCACACCAATTTTCTTAGCCTCAAAAGAAATATCTGCTGCTTTTTGTATAACATCAGGGTCTAAATATGATTTTGAGTCATACATTAAATCATTAAATTGGCGCGCAAGAGCATATCCTGCAGCAAGTTTAAATTCATCAGGAACACTTAAACCTAAAGACTGCATTTGATATATTGAAGCCTTGCCATCATTATACAAATCTTCATAAGTTTGAGCAAATTTATCCATTTTATCTTTGAGAAGAATTTCAAGAATTTTCCTTCTTTCTTCAATAAATATATCTTTCAATGTGAAATATTCTTTTCCGAAATATTCATCAATTGCACGTATAATTTCAGTCAACGGATTAATTAAAAAGTTTTTAACAAGTTCCTTTTGAATTCTTGTGTACTCTGCTTCAGTAGAAAAATCTTTTATAGCGCAATGGAAATCTCCACCTTGATATTGCATAAGAACAAATACTAAATTAGACTTTTCTAAAGTTATCTTTGATGTAACCTCAATATTGCCTATAACAAAATTTGCATTGCCTTTTTCAACTTTTTTATATGAATTTTTCTTAATTTTATAACAATAAACTTCTTCTTCATCACCAAAAACTTGATATAATGACGAAATTGCCCAAAGTGATGCTATTTGCTTTGTAGTTACAACAGAAGGTTTCACAAACCGTTCATAAATATCTTTGCCTGTACCATACTCCTTAAAATTACTATGAGCATTAGACAAAATTTCTAAAAATTTGCCTTCAAAATTTTTGTTAGTAAATTTTGATGCAAGCTGCATTGCACGAGCAGCATATTTCATTATTTGTGTCGTTTCTATACCCGAAATTTCAGAGAAAAACCATCCGCAGCTTGTGTACATAAGCATTGCCTGACGCTGAATTTCTAGAAGCTCCATAGCTCTTACTTTTTCTTCATCGTCTAATTCAGGCAAAAAATTATCATTTTGAAAGCGCTTTATAACACGTTCTGCTCTATTTAAAATAACATCAATATATTTATTTCTAACTTCCCAGCAATCATATTTAAAATATTTTTTACCTTCTTCCTCGAAAATAGTACTAAGTTCATCTCTTAAATAATCCAAAGCTTCTCTAAGAGGCTTTCTCCATTTTTGATTCCAGCCCGGATGTCCTCCTGTCGAACAACCGCAATCTTCTTTCCATCTGCCTACACCATGGAAACAACTCCAAGAAGAAGCCTGCTTTATCTCAACTTCCCAATCGCTTCTAAAGTTTTCTAAAAACTCTCCGTAATTTGTTAAAATAAAACCTTCATCTTCTGCTTTAACTTTTAAAACATAAGCCAAAGCCATATCACCAAACTTCGTATGATGTCCATAACTTTCGCCGTCTGTCGCAATATTTATTAATTGATTATAATCTCTTGAACCAGAAACACCTTCTTTTAGCCTTCTGATAAATTTATTACCATCTTTCAACAACTCATCAAAAGCAACCGATTTTGATATAGCACCATCATAGAAAAATAAATCAATATATTTTCCTGGAGCCGACTTGATATAATACCTGTATGAACGTGCAGGATCAATATTTCCCCAGCTCACATCCTGCCAATTTGAATCAGGAATTCTCTTTACTCTTTGAGCCTGATATGGTGATAATATTGTAAATTTAATACCATTTTCAACTAATACCCTCAAAGTATCATCATCAACGGCAGTTTCTGCAAGCCACATACCTTCCGGTTGACGCCCAAAACGATATACGAAATCTTTTATACCCCATTTAACCTGAGTTTGCTTATCATGCTCATTTGCTAACGGCATAATCATGTGGTTATATACCTGAGCAATAGCGTTACCGTGCCCGTTATGTTCCAAAACACTCTTAATATCGGCTTTTATAATCCTATCGTATGCGAGCGGTGAAAATTCCTGCATCCAAGATAATAATGTAGGACCAAAATTGAAACTCATTTTTTCATAATTATTAACAACATCCAAAATTCTGTTTCTGTTATCAACAATTTTTGATACGGAATTTGGATTGTAACATTCTGCGTTTACCCTTTCGTTCCAGTCATGACAAGGCAATGCACTATCTTGCAGTTCAATAGCCTCTATCCAAGGATTTTCTCTTGGAGGTTGATAAAAGTGTCCATGTATAGTTAAATAATTTTTATTACCCATAATTTACTCCCTATTTACAGATATTTTAACACAGGACATTATTGTATCATTCATTCAAATAGTCTATTTAGTAGTTTTAGCTTTTGAAGAAATTATTTTAAACTCTTCAACTTCTAGCCAAGCATCACCAAGAGCATTCGAAAATACTAAACCGGAATATTCAATAACATCATCTGTTTCAAGGTCAATATATTTTTCTGCCATTTCACGCTTCATAAAATTTTTCAATTCTGAAAGAGGTATATCATTTTGCGCATCATCACGTCTTATTAAGAAAGAAATATATTTTTCCGAACTCTTTAATGCCGGTTTATAATCCAAACCAAGACTTGAAAACTTATCAAATTTAGCACGGATTTTAACTCTTTTATTAAGATAAGCATTAGGATTTTGAACTAAATCCAACGGTTTTACAGACACATAAGTATATGTAACAGGTTGTTCCTGTTTTACAGTTTTTTCCGGAGCTGACGCAGAGCTTTGAACATTTTTTTTGTTTTGTTCAGAAGTTGCTGTTGCTGCCATTAATGCAGAAGACGAAAGTCCTGCACATAATATTAAAATCATTGAAGAAATTAGCAAATTACGTTTATTCATTATAAATCCTTTCTTTATCAATTATATTTTATCATAAGAAATTTTATTTCATATTACCCATACATCTCGAATTTAAATAATTCGTTAATATTGTCGGTAAAAATTTTGCTTGTATTGCACTAAAATCAAAAACAAATTCATTGATTCCCGCACTTTTTAACTCATCTATCATACTATAATTTTCTAAAATCTTATCTTCAAACATGTGCATTCTGCAAAAACCATCACACGTAAATGGAAATATTTTATTAATTGATGGATCTTTTAATGCAAAACCGCCTCTGTGGCATGGAGCTTTACAAGACAATCTTGAAACTACTGCACTATCATTATTTAAAGGACACAAACCCATTGAAGGAACTCTGACATTACCTGCTATCGTAATTTTTTTATTTGGAATAATATGTTTTATCTTTTTCAAAGTTGCCAACGCACCTGCAAAATCAGCTTGCGGAGTAAAATCAACAGTATCAATAGGATGCAAATTATTTAAACATTTTATAGACAAACTGTTTAATAAATTTACACCTTGACCAATTTCAATCGGAATTCTTGATAAATCTCTGTCATTAATTACAGACCAAAAATATCCTATGTTATTAACAATTAAAGATGATACACAAGGTTCAGACACAGCAAGATGTTTACAATACTCGTAAACTCTGTCAAAATCTCGCTCTATCAAAATTCTTGGAGTAGAAAGTTGAAGTTTTATATTATTATTTTTACAAAATTTCTTAACTTTTTTTATAACATCCTCAAAACAACTTGTTGATAAATCAGATGTTGATAAAATTTCTCCATATTCAATAGTATCTATAAAATTAAACCCGATTTTTTTAATAAACTTTTTAAGTGTTTTTAATTGTTCCAGTTCAGATAATCGCAAATTTACCTTATAATCTTTTTCCTTAACATAGGTTAAATTGTTGAGTAATTTTGATTTACTAATTTCCCACTCAAAATCCTGAATATTACGGCTAAATTTAAAATCACTGCCTTCGGCGCTAACCACATCACCTGAAAAATGATTTGTTTGGTATGTACATTTTCTTACATGCTTAAAAGGCAACTTTTGATTTTTAAATATTTTTGGTTTATTTAAAATTTTTTCTATTAATTTTATACCTTCTAAAATTTCGTTAGAATCATTAAACTTACCTTTAATAACAACTTCATCAATTGCGTTAACTTTTTCTATATCTTCCGCAAACCATGGCAAATTATCCGAATCTATTGCAAGCGGCAAATTTGTGTATTTTTTTATTTTTACGATATTTTTCAAATAAATTTCTTCTGTTACAATAATTTCGTCAATTTTATGAAAATTATTCATAAAATCTATTCCAGATAAATTATGTATATCAAAATATGAATCAACAATAACCTTAAACGGCAAAGTGTAAACTTTTATAGCCTCCAAGACAGCAAAACTGTTAATAAAAATTCCGTCAATTTCAACTGTTTTGAGAAACTTTATCATTTTCTTTATTGAGGGTAAATCTTCCTCTGTAATATTGTGCTTAAAATTTATAAATAATTTACAATTATTACTTTTTGCAGCTTCAATAAACTCCAAAATATATTCAAAATTATTATCCATGAATTTTGTATGATAAACATAAAATTGACGGCAGGACGTTGAATTAGAGAACTTTTCAATATCTTGCGGAAGTTTTATTGGAGCAACAATACTTATTTCATTCATGCAACTATTATACTAATTAAAGATTTTTTTTGAATATTTTGTTAAAAAATTTAATAGGGCATGGAAATTTTTTTTCAAAGTATGCTAGTATATTATTATAGAATATTTATAATCAGAAATTGTACAATTAAATATTTTATAAATTTACAACTATACACAGAAATTGGGGAAAATGATTAGCGGATTTAGTAACGAAAGAGTTAGTTATAGAACAAGGTATTTAAACTTTCCGTCAACACTGACAGAAAATGTACCTACTATTAGCAAGCCGACAGTACACGTTATAAAAATAAGATTTAACAATATTTTTAAAAACGAAAAAATATTATTTGCGACAATCGCAATATTATTAAGTATGCTCATGCTTTTAAGCGGCATAGCACTTTATTCATTGTACAAGGATGTTGTTGCTGAAGATATAATTGCAGCACCAAACAGTGTTGCAATGAATGAACTTCAAGCAATAAGTGCAGAAGATGCCGGTGTAACAATAATGAGTAAATCTTCTCTCGGTTCGGGAATTTCCGGTTCAAACCAAGGAGGGAATTATCTTTCCTACAATAACGGAGGAAATATCGATCCTAATAGCATGCTTATTGCAAGTGGTGAAGACAAAAATAATAGAACTGACAATAAAAAAGATATCTTAACATCAAAAAGAGCAGTTGTTGATATTGAAGACAAGGTTAGTGTTAATCCGTTTTTGCCTGCTAGTGAAGCAATCGTCGTAAAACCGAAGAAACAAGTAAAACCTAACCCAAACTTTATATTACCGCCAACATCAGTTGCTACGGATTCAACAGCAAAGTTATTATTAAGCACAGTAGTTGCAGGTATAATGTATGACCAATACAGTCCATCTGCGATAATCAAAATTGAAAATACTGACTACCTTGTAAAAAGAGGTGACATTATAAACGGCTATAATATACTTGGAATTAAACCAAAAACTGTTACAATAAAATTGGGAGCAAATATTTATGAAGCTCCGGTAGGTATAATATTGGCATCATTGCCATCTTCAAATAACACATCTACCGGTAATTTGAATAACAGATTTGGCGGAAATACAGCAGGACAAGCACGCAGCAGAAAAAGATAAAATAAAATAATCGGGAGTGGAATAATGGGAAAACATAACTACAAACTTTTTGGAATAGTTTTAGCCTTAGCAATAATTACAATAATAACAACATCGGATGCGTTTGCAGGAGATATGCGAATTGCAGTGGCACAAAAAAAACCTGTTATCAGAGGTAATTACTCAGGAGATATAATTGATTTAAGAGGTTCGACAAATATTTCCCGCTCAAATCCTAAAATAAATTTAAGTTTAAAAAATACAGACGTAAAGCCGGTTTTGAGAATGTTTGCTGATAAAGCAGGCGTAAACCTTATTTTGCACCCATCTGTAAAAGGTTTTGTTAATCTTGACCTTGTAAATGTACCATTAAATGATGCATTCCGAATGGTTTTGCAAATTACAGACCTTACATACAGCCAAGATGGAAACACAATAATTGTTTCATCAAGTGAATTTGCAAGAACAGCAGGTATTTCAAAACAATCCATTAACACGGTGCCTGTTAACTATGTTGATGCTTCATTAATGGCTAACTTTTTAAATCAAAACATATTTTCTAAAAAAACACCGGGATTATCAAATTGGGATGTTGTTGTCACAAATGCAACCAGAAACGAACTTCTTGTATTTGGGACACAAAATGACCTTGCAATGGTAAAAAAAGTTGTAGCTAAATTTGATGTTCCACCATTGAATACAACATTTACTGTTAAACATACAACTCCTGCCGAAATGGCGACATTGGTATGCAGAATGCTAAAAATGACAGAAGGAGCAATGGACCAAAGTTCAACATCTGTTCAGTGGGATTATTCTACAACAACTAAAGATAACAGCGGTTCAGGTGGTTCTCCAACAGGTCTTGCTGCAAACATTAAAGCATCTAGAAAAGGTATTTTACCATTTTTAGGTAATAAAGGTGTTGTAACCGGTTTTGCAGGAGGTTCATCCGGTGATTCAGGAGGTTCATCAGGCGGTTCTTCAGGAAGTTCATCAGGAGGTAGTTCCAGTGGTGGTTCTTCCAGCGGAATACAACTCGGAAAAAGTGTTGTTGCCTGTGTTGTCGGTGATGCAGGTACAACAGGCGGCGCAGCAAACTCATCAGCAACAGGTTCTTCAGGCTCTTCTGGCTCTTCCGGTTCAAAAGGTTCTACCTCAAGTTCAGGTCCTTCAGGTGTAGGAAGTGCATTCAGTTCTATATCAGGAGGTGTTTCAGGTGGTTCTGCCAGCATGAAATTACGCTCTTTTGGAAACCAAAAGATGATTGTAAGCTATTTTCCACAACGTGGTACAATAAATATTCTTGGAGGTTCTCAAGCTATTGTAAACAGAATTGCTGATTATATTAAAGAAAATGATACTAAACAGCCTCAAGCAATCATGGATATAACAATTCTGGAATTGAATGAAGAAGGTCAAAAAGACTTGATGAATAGTTGGACATACAGATCAAGAAACCTTAATATTTCTTTCAGCGGTGATGGTACAACATCTGCTGAGGTACCTATTGGTCCAATGAGTAATCAAGGTCTATTTTATAAAGTAACAGGTTCACCTGAACTTCTTTGGACAATTAACTATACAATAAGCAATCAAAAAGGTCGTGTAGTAGCTAATCCAAAAGTTATGATTACAAACGGTGAAACAACAAAAATTGACTTAACATCTGAATACATAGATACCGTTGATGCTGAAATTATATCTAATTCAAACAGTGGTACTATTACAGGTATTGAAAGAACATATAATAAGGGTGATGATTTAGGTTTAAAATTTGAATTAGTACCTTTTATAAGTCCTGAAGGATATATTTCATTAAACCTAAAAGCAAATTATTCAACACCAAAAGATACCGTAGAGTCTGCTATTGGCGGAGGTACATCAGAAAAAGAACTTGTTGCAACATTGTTAAATGAAAGAACAATTGAATTAAATAATGTTAGAATAAAAGATAACGAAACTCTTTTAATCGGAGGTTTAGTTCAAGAAAATGAAATAAAGAACGTGTATAAAATTCCATTCTTGGGAGATATACCTATTATAGGTGTAATATTCCGTTCTACAACGAACTCAAAAGAAAAGAATGAGTTGGTGATACTTTTAACACCAAGAATTCTTAAGGACACAGAAGATATTGGAGCAAACTCTGACGATAATTTATAAACAGCACATATAAAACATGAATGAGCAATTAGTAAAATTAAAATCTAGTATAAATAAAGAGGTTATCTCAAAATTCGATGTAAAAGTACTGGAATCAACAAAATTCGTACCCATCGACATAAAAGATAACACTCTTTTTGCTGTAATTAGTCCTAACACTCTTAAAAATCATGTAGATGTTGAAGTTAAAAAAATTTTTAAATGTAATATTAAATTTTTACAAGTTGCTCCTCAAGAATTAGATGACTTTATCGTTTCTGTTGTTCAAGAAATGATAAGTCAAAATAGTTTAAAAATTAATGCAGGAAATACATCAAAAGGCGGTGTCAAAAAAAAATTAGGTGAAATTCTTGTTGAAAACGGATTTATCACAGATATTCAATTAATTGAAGCAATTGCTGAAAGTAAAAAAATGGGATTGCCATTGGGTTCTACATTGTATTCAATGGGAGCAATTTCACTTGATCAATTAAAAACAGCATTACATCAGCAATCAGGTGTTGAATTGGTTACAACAGAAATGTTGAGAAATCAAGATAAATTCATCTCAATGCTGCCTGAAGATTTTATCAAAACCAATAAAGTAATACCAATAAGTTCCGATGGCAAAACCATTAAATTGGGTATGGTAGATCCAAGTGATACAAATGTTTTAAAAGATATTGTATATTTAACAGGTCAAACACCTCAGCCCTATTTAATAACGCAAATAGAATTTCAAACAACAATAAACAAATATTTTTCTAAAGAACAAACTGAAACAAGAAAAATCATGAAGCAAGTTGAAAGTGATGTACTTGCTTATGATGCTGAAGATTCAATTTGGGAACAAATTGAAAAAGAAATGGAAGATTCAACAGGTTCTGTTGCACAGTTGGTAAATAAAATTGTGACAAACGCAATAGAATCACATGCTTCCGATATTCACATAGAACCCAGACTTACAAATCACATTGTAAGATACCGTATTGACGGTATTTTGAGAGAAGTTATTGAAATTCCTCCAAAAGTAGAAAATGCGGTAATGACACGTTTCAAGGTACTATCAAGAATGAATATTGCCGAACACAGACGACCTCAAGACGGAAGCTTTTCAATAAAATATCAAGGAAAAATGTTCGATTTCCGTATCAACTCACTTCCTGTGGGTGGTAAAGAAAAACTGGTAATCCGTGTACTTGCACCTCCTGTAAGTTTTGACTCAACAGAAAAAGAAATTAATATTGAAGGAGCCACAGCTCAAGACGTTGAAATAATTAAAAAGATGATTGCAAGTCCAAACGGAATTATTTTGACATCAGGTCCGACAGGTTCAGGTAAAACAACAACTTTATATTCTTTATTAAAAGTTTTGAATACTGAAGATGTAAATATTACTACAATCGAGGATCCGGTCGAAATTAAATTGGAAGGTGTAAACCAATCTCAAGTAAACGCAAAAGCAGGTATTACATTTGCATTTTGTATGAGAGCAATCTTAAGACAAGACCCTGACATTATACTTGTAGGTGAAATTCGTGACTACGAAACACTAGAGGTAGCAATATCTGCTGCCTTAACAGGTCACCTTGTGTTAAGTACACTTCACACCAATTCGGCAGCAGCAACCGTAACACGTTTAATCGAAATGGGTGCAAAAGATTATCTTGTATCTTCAACATTAACAGGTGTAATCGCGCAACGTCTTGTTAGAAAATTATGCAGATGTAAGTCCGAATACTATCCTACACATGAAGAAGCGGCTCAAATCCTTATGGATGAAAGCGATATTCAAAAATTAATGAAAACAAAATTGTATAAACCTGTCGGATGTGCGGAATGTGAAATGACAGGATACAAAGGTCGTTTAGGTATATTTGAAATATTACCGGTAACTAAAGAAATTAAAAAACTAATTTCTATGGGCGCACACGACATAGAAATTGAAGATGCGGCAGTGGCATGCGGTATGCGTACACTTAATCAAGCGTGTTTCCATCATATTTTAAAAGGTCAAACAACAATTGATGAATTTGTACGTGTACTTGGTCTTGTAAGCGAATAGAGGTTAAACAATGCCAATATATAATTATGTAGCTTTAAAAAATAATAAAGATGTTATAAAAGGTAAAATTGAGGCAGCAAACCACAAAGAAGCCCGTTCGCTTATACGTAAAATGTCTTTGCTTCCAACTCAGATTACAGAGGATACAAAAGCAGAAGGTACTAAAATTGTTGCAAAGAAAATTCAAAAAATGTCTTTGCAAGATAAAATTGATTTTACATCAACTTTCCAAATATTGGTTCAATCAGGTATTCCTGTAATTGAAGCATTAATGTTCCTTGAAAACGATGCTGCAAAAGCAAAACTTAGAAATATAGCAAAAGAATTAAGACGTCAGATTATTGCAGGTTCAACATTTGCAGATACAATTGCAAAATATCCTAAAGTTTTTGGACAAATATATATAGGTCTTGTAAGAGCCGGTGAAGATTCAGGGGAATTGGAAAAAACATTAGAACGTCTGCTTGAACTTCAAAAAAAAGAAGCTGCAATTAAAAGTAAGGTTATCGGGACACTAATGTATCCGATATTTGTAATCGTTCTTGCCGTTGTTATTGTAACAATCATGTTAGTTTTTGTATTCCCTGCATTTAGAGAAATGTTTGAAAACTTAGGTAAAGAATTGCCACCTATTACTGAATTTTTAATGAATATTGGTGAAACATTAAGAACATATTGGATTTTAATACCGATAATTTTTATTTCTTCAATTGCCACAATATATACAGCTTTTACTTGGAAAACATCAAAGTATATAATAGATGATTTAGTACTGAAAGTTCCTTTATTATCGGCACTAATAACATATTCCAATTTTTCAAACTTTGTAGCTGTAATGCAAGTTGCTTATGAAGCAGGTATCCCTATTATTGACTGCTTATATCTTTCAAACATTACACTTACAAATCATACATTGCAAATGAAATTGTCAGAAACAACAACAAAAGTACAACAAGGTCAACATTTATCATTAGCTCTGCGTTCTGTTCAAGTAATGCCAAAAATGATTTTATTTATGATTGCAACAGGTGAGCAATCAGGACGTCTTGGTGATATGTTGATGCAAGCAACAATATTTATTGATAAAAAGTTAGATGCAATTATTGATACATTAACAAAAATGATTGAGCCTATAATGTTAATCGTAATCGGTGGTATCGTACTTGTTCTTGCATTAGCTTTATATTTACCGCTATTCAGTTCATACACAGCATAAAAAGGAATTAAAATATGTCAGATGAAGAATTTAACAATATGAATCAAAAAAGAGCAAAAACTCAAGAGGATTTTTTATCCGGAGTTTGGTCTGAAAGAGTCCTTGTAGTGACTCAGGACTATGAAATAAAAGGTTATGTTTTTATGCCAAAAACAGGTAAGAAAAACAGAGTTTTATCTGATATCCTTAACGGTATAAAAAGATTTGTCGCAATTAAAGATTGTGAAATAAGACATAGACTTATTCCTGAGAGAAAAACAGAATATCATAACTTTTTACAACTTAACTTAAACTCAATTATATTATTAAGACCGCTATCAGATGAAGAGAACTAAAACATACGTAATTACAGGCGCAACTTCCGGCATAGGATATGCAATATTACAAAAACTTAGCAAGGATAATATTATTTTTGCAGGATATAGGAATAGCGATAAAATACAAAATTGGGAAATTAACAAAAACATTATTCCTTTTTATATTGATATGGAAATTTCTGACTCAATAAAGAATGCGGCAGAATTTATTAAATCTAAAACTAAAAAAATAGACACCTTGTTAAATGTTGCCGGTTGCGTTGTTGCAGGTGCAGTTGAAGAAATTAGCATTGAAGATATAAAACGTCAATTTGAAGTAAATACATTTTCGCATTTAGATTTTACTCAAAGACTTTTACCATTGCTTGACGGTGGAAAAATTATTAATATCAGCTCAATGGCAAGTTACGGAATGTTCCCTTTTGTTGCACCATATTGCGCTTCAAAAAGAGCCTTGGACATATTATTTAACAGTTTAGCACTTGAAAATAAGAATAACATTAAATATATTTCAATAAAACCTGGTGCAATAGCAACTCCACTTTGGAGTAAATCTATTGAAAACAACAGAGAAAATCTTAAAAATGATAACTTCAATGCTGCACATAATTATTTAATTCAAAATGCATTAAAAAATGAAAAAAAAGGTTTAAATGTCAAAAAAGTTGTAAATATTGTTTTAAAAGCAGATAGCGCAAAAAATCCGAAAGCATCATATACCGTTGGCTATGATGCATTTTTTGTAAAAATAGCATCAAGATTACCGCAAAATATTCTAAATAAAATTATAAAACTTGGTTTGAAAATAAAAATAAAAGGAAACGACAATGACAAATAGAGATTTATGTAAAAACTGGACACAATGGTTAATGGAAACACGTTTTGCATTTCTTACTCCACAAATGAAACAGCAAACAATGAATTGGCTTCAAGTTGTTCGTGATAATGTACTTTTAAGAGCCAATATAAAAGAAGGTGAAACCGTTTTAGACATAGGAACCGGTACAGGATTATTAGCCTTCAAAGCTCTTGAACAATTAAACGGAACCGGCATGATGATATTTTCCGACAAATTTAAAGATTGTCTTGACAGTTGCGAAGAATTTTTGAAAAGTCAAGGGATTACCAACGGATACAAAATGTTAAATAGTCCGGCAGAACAGTTAGATTTGCCTAATGATTTTGTTGACAAAGCAATGTGTCGCTCTGTATTGGTTCATATTGTTGATAAGCAGCCTGCATTTAATGAAATATTCAGAGTTTTGAAAAAAGGTGGTCGTTTTTGCTGTTTTGAGCCGATTATCAGGTCAAACACAAGATATTGGGAACTTACTACCCCTGAAAACATACGCAATTATGAAAAATTTAAAAATGCTGAAAATGAATTTATGTCGGATATGAATGACGCAATGTGTAATTTTGACGAAAACAGCATTGCAAAGAATCTCGAAATTGCAGGATTTAGCGATGGAACAGTAGATAGCGACGTAATACCTTCAACATATATAGCAAACAAAGATATGGTTGACAAGTGGTTTACTACTCCGCCATCACCTGATAGACCAACAATGAAAGAAAGATTTCTTGCATATTTTGACGAACAAACCGTAAACAATTACGTAGAAGATGTAAAAAATGATTTAGATGGCAAAGAAATTAGTGTATGTTCTCGTTCTTTATATGTAAATGTTATCAAATAATTATAAAAATCTTAATTTTTCACTTAAAAATCAAAAATAATGTAAAATAATGTTATGGATAAAAATACATCACAACACGATTTTATATCAACAGTTTCGCATGAACTAAGAACACCGCTTACAAGCATAAGAGGTTTTGCTCAGACTATGCTGTCTTCTTGGGATATGCTCGATGATAACAGTAAAAAACAATTTTTAAAAATTATAGAAGAACAATCTAACAGATTGATAAAGCTTGTTGAAAATATTTTAACAGTATCAAAATTTCAAAATGAAGAAAATTATGTATTTAAAAACATTTCACCTAATGAAGCCATAAAATCCGTAATTCCAATTGTTCAACAACAATATAAAAACCGCAAAATCGTAACTCAATTAAATTATAACCTACCTGAAATACTCATAGACAAAGATAAATTTCAACAAATAATTATGAATTTAGTTGAAAATGCTTGTAAGTACTCACACGAAAATACCGAAGTAACTGTACAAACAGACTTTGCCTCAAATAATCAAATTTCAATAAAAATAACAGATATAGGTGTAGAAATAAAAGACGAAGATAAAACTCGAATATTTGAAAAATTTTCAAGAATTGACAACCCTCTTACAAGAGAAGTTCAAGGTAGTGGTCTGGGTTTATATATTACCAAAACGCTTATTGAAAACATGAATGGAACAATAAATGTAGAAAGTAACAAAAATCAAACTACATTTGAAGTGCTAATGCCAATATGTGATATCGAAAATCAAGCGAGGGCAAAATGCACACAAAAACATTAATTATTGATGAAAGAAAAGAACTTTCAACAAAATACAGAAAAATTCTTGAAGATAATTCAAATAGCGTTGAAATTATAAAAGATATTCCAATTGCCTTAAAATTCATTCAAGCTAATGAGCCTGATTTAATAATAATTTCTGACAGCATTAACGAAGATTTATGCAAATTTTGTGAACGACTTAGAATCTTAACATATAATATGCGTCCAATAATAGTAGCAGTGTCAAAGTCAGCGGAAATATCCGATAAAATAAAAGTTTTAGAAAGCGGAGCTGATGATTTTATTTCAGAACCCGTAAATTCGGAAGAATTTAAAACAAGAATAAAAGCACATATCAGACGTGAATTTGAAACTAACCTTGATATAATAACAAAATTACCAACTATAAAATATTGCAAAAAAGCAATAAAAAGAATAATTTCGTCAGAAAAACCATGGGCATGCTTGCATACGGGTATAGAAAATTTTTACAGCTACAAAGAAGCCTATACTGAATTAGCATCAAATAAGCTGCTTCAAGCATTTGGAGCAATAATAGCCTCTGCACTTGATAAAAACGACTATTTAGGAATGATTACTGATAGGGATTTTTTAGTAATAACAAATCCTGATAAAGCGGAAAAAATAGCTTCATTTATCACATTCGCCTTTGAAACTGTTAAAAATAAATTTTATTCAGAGCAAGATTTGGAACGTGGATATATGATTGTACGCGGTGATGAATTTTCAGAAAAAAGATGTGAATTTATATACTCGATAACAGGTGGTATTACAAGTGAAACAAAGCACTTCACGACAGACACAGCTGTTATAACAGAACTTCAACAAGCGTATAATCTTGCAAAACAAAAGAAAACTTCATCCTTTTTAATAGAACGTCCCAAACTATCCGGAAAAAATTCAATAATTGAAAAAGAATTTAATAACAGAATATCAGTGTTTGAACGAGATAATGCTTTATCACTACTACTCACAACAACACTGGGACTAAAGGGTTATGCAGCAGAAAAATGTACCTCAATAGAAGAAATTCAAAACCTGAAACCTGCTGTTGTTATACTTGATACAGGCAGCGATGAATCTATGAAAGAACTGAATATTTGTAAAAAAATTAAAGAATTAAATTCGCAAATTAAAGTAATAACAACATCTATATACCATAGTAAAGAAAAAATCATGAATGCAGGCGCAGATATATACTTACCAAAGCCTTATAACATTGAAACATTAATTAATTGGACAGAATTGTCAATTAAAGAATTTAATAATTAAATTCATCTTGCAAATATCCTGTTATATAACATTTCAAGTCAATACAATCTACTGCTGATTTAAATCTTCATTTTTTGCATTATCAATTATTTTTTTAATAATAATGGTAATTAAAACAACAACAACAGCAAGAGCAACTGATAACATCGGTCTGTAAGCAAACCATGCCAGAGCTATCGTAATTAAGGACAAACTTAATGAAATCAACAATAATACAATTGTTAGAAGAAAATCTGCAATTTTTCCTAATATCGGTATTAAATTAAAAATGTCCACAATTGGACTTATAAACAATTTTAATCCCAAAAACATTAACAAAAATCCCGCTATACGAACAAAAAGAGTGAAATTTGAATTATCCTGTCTATACGCACTTATAATTTCATCTTGTGATAAATTACCATCATATTGAATATATATATCCATATTTTTATAAGGATATGCAGAAATTGTATTATCAGAATTTTGCTGACCTATAACAGACACAGCTGTTCCTGACGGTACATAAGAATATGAAATAAGTATATCACCAATTTCAGGATTATTTATATCATTTCCGCTGTAATATTTTCCGTTAACAATTGAATATTTTGGATTTGAAGGTAAATCCGTAATATCAGTTTCTGTTTCAATAAGCAAAATTTGGTCATTATTAAGTGTAAATTGTCCTAATTTTGCAAATTCTGCGGAATATACCTCTGATTTAACAGGAAAAGACGGATTTTTATAACTTTTCTTTTCAAAATTTTCAGAATCAATAAAATCATCAGACCATTCTTTTTCATACGTTGTAACAGAGTTATCATGATTTTCAACCCATTGATACATTTCAACCCTTCTGCTAACAATCAAAGAATCTTCTATTTGTACATTTTCATCGCCGAGAACTGCGTCTGTAATAACATTTCCGGATGTAGAAATAAGATTTCCATCATCATCTTTATTTATATTTTCACAATCAATCGGAATTGCATTTTTTGAAGAATAAGCCGCTATTGCCAGTTTTTGCGCACTATTACCTTCATTTAACCACAAAACAACAAATGAACCTAAAAATAAAATTATACCAAAAATTAAACTAACAATTTGTTTCATTATTTACTCCTTTATTAAAATTTTATAACAAACATGGATTATTATGGTAAAATTAATGTATAGATTTAAGAAAAAGGAGTAGCTATGAAAAAGTTTTTAACAACATTATTAATTTTAGGATTTATTTCAGCTAGCACACCTGCATTTGCCGGTGGCACTCACGGAAAAAATGGTGAAGTATCAGCACGTTCAATTGGTGCAGGTGCATTATCATTAATTATTTGGCCCGGACTAGGTCAAGCAATTAATGACCAAAGTTATGAAAAAAATATAACACACGCAATACTTGGTTTAACAGGTATTTTTAGAATTTGGTCTTGCTATGATGCTGTTGTTGACAGAGAAGGCGGAGTTTGGCACAATCGTATATAAAATATAAGCAATCCTACTGTTTACTTTGTTGTACAATTAGCCAAGTTGTTCAATTACAAAAACTTATCTAATTTGTATAATGATAAAAAAGGAGAATATCTTATGAAAAAATTATTATTAATGTTGTCACTAACATTGGCTACATTGTCTTGTCATGCAGCAGTACAAACATTTGGAGGGTTTCAGGATACAACCGGAGCTAATAAAACAACAATAGCAAAAGCAGTAAAAATGCCTGATGATACTTATGTAACTCTGCAAGGTAATATAGAAAAACAACTCGGTGATGATAAATATTTGTTTAAAGACACAACAGGCACTATTACTGTTGAAATAGACAAAGAAATTTGGGCAGGACAAATAATCACACCAAAAGACAAAATTGAAATTTCAGGTGAAATTGATAAAAAATTTAACTATATAAAACTTGATGTTAATACATTAAAAAAATTAAGTAAGTAATAAAAAAGAGAATTAAGTTTAAACTTAATTCTCTTTCAATATAAGCTTTTTATTAAGCATTATATGATGTATAGCAGGCAATCAGTTCTGTTAAATCTGCAGCATTATCTTCGATAGCAGCAAACGCACTGTCATAGGAATGTCCGCCGTGTTCTACTGATAACCAAACTGCGACATTTTCAGCTATTTCTGCAATATTATCTTGCAATGTGCCTGTATATTCAACATAATTTTTCTTTGTTGCAGTTACATATTCTGTTGTATAGAAATGTTCTATTTGACCATTACCATAAAATTCATAATCGTCATCAATATCTTCATCTGTTTTAAAGAAATCTGCTATTTCTACAAAACCTGAAACAATATCATTTCCTTGTACAAAATTTATAATTTTTGTTGTAACATCTCCAATACTTTCAGTAAATAAAGCAACTAAACTTGTATTTTCAGATACTTTTTGATCTTTTGTAACATCAAATAAAACCCTTAATGCTGTTTGACTATTATTAAACTTAATAACATCGTTATCACTCGGAGCAATTTCTTGAGTTACCATTTCACCGCTTATCGGATCTAATACACTTTTTTTAAGCAAATCGACATTATCATAGATTTCTAATTCTGTATCTTTGTTAAATGCAACATTATAAGTTGTATTACCAATTTCTGAATAATATTGATCAAAACCACCTGTATATGAAATTACATCTTGTTTTTCAAATACTTTTTCGTTATAAATATCACCTGAAAAATCCATTATATGAACAATATCATCTTTTTTGCTTGTCTTAATATTTGTATCACCAATATTAGTTGACAATAAAACATTATTAATGTCTTTATTTTTACCACTGGTGCTTGTATTTGCAACTACGGCATTTTTTGATTTTGTAGCTTTAACTCTGTATATATCATCATTACAATCTTCTATTGTTAAGACTTTATTTGTGTTGCTTGTATAGTTGTAAAAAGACTCCAAAGATACACCATCTTCAGCTGATTCCACATCTTTTTGATAATAAATATCCAAATTATAGTATTTACCTTTACCACTTTTTTCTGTCAATAAAAATTTTAAATCATCAATAGTATGGCCTTCTTCAGTAACATCATTTTCATCATAAATATGATCAAATTTTATTTTAGCAGAACCGCTTGCTAAATAAATGTAATCTGCACCACTATGTTGACCTTCAATAATTACAACATCACTGCCGGCGCCCAAGTCAATTTTGTCATTTTCAACACCACCATATACAGTGTCATTACCAGCACCTGCGGTTATAATATCATCACCTTCATCACCGTATATTAAATCATTACCTGCTTCACCGAATATTCTGTCTTCGCTTGTACCACCATAGATAGTATCTTTACCGCTGCCACCATGAATAATATCTATTCCTGCATAACCATACAATATGTCATTGCCATTTCCGCCATAAATAGTATCAGATTGTTGACCACCGATAATTGTATCATTATTTGCACCACCATCTAAATAATTTGTACCTTCGGCTGGCAACTCTAGATTTCCACCTATAATATAATCATTGCCATTTCCGCCATACAACGAATCATTACCACTTCCACCATACAATGAGTCATTGCCATTCATACCATATAACTTGTTATCACCGATATTTCCATATATTTCATTTGCATATTTATCACCTGTAAAATCAATATTATTAGTCGAATCCTTTATCGGATCTTTTGTTATAGTTACCCATATTCCGTAACTATCTTTATTTTTAAGACTTTTATTATAATTATCTCCACTAGGATCAGTTCCTTGTTGTTCATACAAAGCAACTTCCATTAAATCTTCAGTTGTTATAAATCTTGTTCTCCAAGCTCCTGTATCTTGTATATAGAAACCAACAGGAACTGACTCTTTTGTTGGATTATATACGCTGTACACAACACCTGTTATTGCAACAGCATGATCAAGAATGTCTTCTTCATTTGTATCTTCCCATAAATATCTTGTAGATACTGCAATAATTGCACCATGACCTTGACGTATCTTATATCCTAATTTACATAAGTTATCGTCTTCAAATTGAGTATCTGTAAGCTCAACACTTACATCTGTTTCTCCACCGTAAGCATAAGAATCAATACCATATAACGATAACATCAGTTTGTAATTATATATAGAAGAACCTCCATCATTTTTGTCTAAAACTCCTATTTCTCCTGCATCATCACAGTAACCTTTTGTCCACATTTCTGTCAAAAAATTCTTTTCGGTTTTATTTTCGCTGCCTAACTCCATCTTTCCGCCCATAATTAATGTATTTAAGGTTGATTCAACACCACAATTAAAATAATTTTGTTTGTTTGCCAATTCCATTTTATATGGAGCTCCAAAAATATATAATGGATTGCTATTATTAAAATCTTCATCCGTATAATCAATAACAACATCATTACCTATCATCTGAAGTTGTTTATTATTTAATGCATCCGTAACAATTTTTTCGCCTGTTGTCTTTACATAATCAAAAACATCTAAAAGCTTTATAGTTTTGTATCTTTCATTTGTAAGTTTTTTAATTTTGTCTATACTTCCGCTATCAACTGTTGCATAACTATTTGCAGCATACTCATAACCATTAAAAACTTCATTTCTAGTCGAATACTTTGATTTTACCATTATTTCCTCCCTTTAGATTTTATATGCTATATTATATTACATCTGTCTATTCTATTAGTTATTTTTAACAAAAATTATTATTGTAAATTAAGTATCAAAAAATATTGAATAACTATCAAAATTATTTTTAAATATTATTATGGAAAAAATAACTCAATTAAAAAATTATGCAATATACTTAAAATTTATACAGCATGAACTTGACAACCTTTTTGAAAAACAAAAAGAGTATCTATGCTGTGAAAAAGGTTGCGGTAAATGTTGTAAATACGGTCAATTTCACTATTCTGAAATTGAATTTCTGTACCTTTTAACAGGTTTTATGCAGCTTGATGAAGAAATACAAACTATTATAGAATCAAGAATTATCAAAATTTTGGAAGAAAAAAAGAATTTTAAAGGCAACCTTCCTTTCAAATATGATTGTCCGTTTCTAATAGATGAAGCTTGCTCAGTTTATGATTACAGAGGAGTCATTTGCCGCTCATTTGGATTAATGATTCAAGACCCGACAGGCAAAATTAACGTTCCTTTTTGTGCCTATGAAGGTCTAAGTTACTCAAAGGTGCTTAACACAAAAACAAATGAGATTTCAGAAGAAAAAGTAAAACAAGGCAGCTACAAGGAACGGCCTTTAGGATTCAATGTTGGCTATAACAATCTGACAGGAAGAGAATACAGCAATAAGTTTAATGTTGTTTTTGAGCATAAAAAACCTCTGATTGAGTGGTATGAAAATAAAATATTATAATTATTGAAATTTATTTTTTATATCTTCTCTTACCTCAGCCAGTGGACCGGAATTCGGCGTTACTAAATTATTATAATATTTTTTTGCATATACAAAAGGGAATTTAGGTATCCAACTTAATTTCATAAATATAGAAACAGTTTCAGCTCCTTGAGAAAGCATTAAATCATCTATTGTTGCTTCATAAGCAGTAGAAATTGTTGAGAAAACCTTTAAAAGATAATCTGCCGCAGTCACCACAGAATAACCTGTTCCAACACCTGTATTTATAAATATTTGAGTTACTTTAAAATCTTTATCATCAAATTTTACTTTTACAACATCATCAGGTAACTTAATTGAATCTTCTTCTGTAATTTGTTCTATTTCATACCAATTACCTTGATATTTTATTCGTAGCGTTTTAGGATTGGGATTGTATATAAAATCATATTCATTGTCCAGAAGTTTTTTTCCTTTAGAATTATATACACCATATTTGTAATTTTTGCACGTTAAAAATCTCATTCCAAAAAGCGGTTCTATTGATGAATATTCAGGTGGAATAATAACTTTCCCTGTTTCATCATATAAGCCATAATCTTTTTCATTACCGAGTTTTACCCATTTGTCAAAAAGCCTTTCTACATGGATGTATTTAGCTTTTATTAAAACATTACCGCGGCAGTCAATTAATCCGAATCTGTTATTCTTTTTTTGAATAATCCATGCGTTATTACCAAGTCTTATTAGCTTTTTATACTTTGCATATACAATAACTTTTTCCGACTTATCTTTCAGACCATATAAATTATTTAAAGAATATACAGTCATATTATCAGTTGTATAGTGCAATTCTTCATCAGCCATAACCGATTGCGCAAGTATAAATATTAATAATATGATTAATAATTTTTTCATATTCGTATATTATCATAAAATATGATATAATTTTCAAGTTGGTAAATATACTATGGTTAAAATGTCAAAATTATTTAAAATAGGATTAGTTATTTCATTTATAATTGGAATATTTGCAGCGCTGGTTATAACATTATATTTGTACGTATTACCTGAACTTGTAAAAAAATCTGAATTTCTTGAATTTATTCAAAAAACAGTTAAAGAGTCATGCGGAGCAGAATTAATTATAGAAAAGCCTGTACTAAAAACCTCTTTAAAACTGCTAATTAACTTTAAATCAAATAATATAATGCTGACTAAAAATGGTGAAATTCTTTTAAATATAGAAAATTTAGACTGCAATATATCATTAAAACAAATTCTTGCAAAAAAAATAATTCTGAACAAATTAGGCGCAGATGATGTCTATATTGATATAAACCAATTACAAAAACTCACAACAAAAGAAGGAGAAGAATCTAAATCTTTCGACTACAAAATACGCTGGTTCAATTCAATTTTATACCTAAAAAAATGTATAATCCTATATAGAACAAACGATGGAGTGCTTGTAAAACTTTTTGCAAAAGACTTGGAAATTACAAAACAAAAAAATCCAAAATATGTACATTTTTCTATATTGACAGATATTGAATTTGATAATCAACGTTTTAGATTATTATTCAAAGATTTTAATACAATATATTTCAAAGACAGAAAAATAAATATTAATAACTTTAAATTTATAGTTGACCGCTCAATGGTAAAAGTTAACGGTTATATAGATGACAAAAACAGATTTAACCTTGATATAAGTTCAGATAAATTTAATGTAAAAAATGTTAAAAATATTTTAGATTCAAATCTTATAATTCCTAACGGAAAAGAAATTCTTGCTTGCTTTAAAGATTTAAGTGGAAATTTTGATTTTAACGTTAATATTAAAAATGATAATTTAAGCGGAAAAATTAAAATTAATAATATAAAATCAAAACTTATTCCACTTACGAATATACCATTCACAATAACAAAAGGTAATATTGATATAAAAACAAATGATATAAAGTTATCTGAGATTGAAGGTTACTATGGAACAAGCGCATCAAACAAAATGCAAATGTTCGGACACGTAAAAAACTACACAAAAACTGCCGATACAATGATAGCTCTAACCGGTGATGCAAAAAATGAACTTGCGAAATATATCTCAAAAGTAGCAGGCTGCAAATTTACACTAAAAGGAACTTCAAAATTTGCATTCAAAATTGATTACGACATAAGCGGAAAAGTTAGTGTCGGAGGCGGAGCAAAAATTCCAAAAGGGGCAGATTTGCTTATTGAGGATTCTACAATAAGTCCTTCAAAGTTTGATCGTGCTATTGGCATAAGATTAAATTTGTTAGGTAATGATTTAGATATTGAACATATAAATTATTATATATCAGATGTAATTGCAGACAAAGGTAAGCCAATGACAAAACCGCTTGTAAAAGTGGCAAGCAAAGTTAATATCGCAACCGGATATTTAAAAGAACTTGAATTTGATATACCTGAGCCACTTCCTAGCGAATTTTTTAATGTTCTTGTAAACCAAAGAGTATTTAGAAACGGCACATTCAGCGGTCAGCTTAAATATATCAATACAAATCCAAAACATCCTTATATCAATAGCAACATAAAACTTGCAGATGTAAGAGTAGTTGGACAAAGCTTGTCAATAAAAAATGGAACAGCAAAAACAAAACATGATGATTTAGTTCATTTAAATGCTGACGGTCGCTTTAGACGTACAAATTACAAATTTGACTGCGATATTCAAAATAAAATGCTATTCCCGATAATAGTGAAAAATATAGATATTAATCTTGATGAACTTGATGTTGAAAAGGTTTTACAATCTTTTGCACCTCGTCCTCAATTAACAGAAGAACAAAGAAAACAACTTCGACAAAGAATGCTTGAACATCAAGCTAAACTGGCAAAAAGTGATGTTCCTTTAAAATATTTTGAAGTAGAACAAAAGTCTGCAACACAAGCAACAACAAACGATGAAGATAAACAAATTGTTTTTCAACCTGATTTGATAGCAATTAAAAGTTGTAACTTTAACGTTGATAAAGGAAAATATAAACAAATTAACTTTAGTGATTTGCACGCTAACTTAACTCTTACTGAAAAAGGTATTTTAGAGATAAAATCTAATAAATTCAATTTTGCAGACGGAATTTCAACACTAAAAGTATATTGCGATATGGCAAAACAAAATTACAGTGTAAGACTTGGAGCAAAAGAAGTTAATTCTGATACAATAGCATCATCAATATTAAATCTTCCTAGAGAAATTTCAGGGAAAGCCAGTGCTTTACTTGAATTCTATACAGATAAAAATATGAAATTAAATGGTCGAATTCAATTTGAAATAAATAACGGATCTATTACAAAATTAGGCTTTGTTCAATATATATTAAATATGGCGGCTATTTTCAGAAATCCTGTTGCAATGATTAGTCCATCAACATTATTTGACCTTGTAAACGTTCCTGAAGGAACATTCAAAAAAATATCAGGTGATTTAAGAATTAGGGATAGTATCATTGACAGAATGATGATAAAATCATCTTCACCTCAATTAAGTGCATTTATTGTAGGTCAAATTAACCTTATGAACTTTGATTCGTCATTAAGAATTTATACGAAATTTAGTAATAAAAACAAGGGTATAATGGGCTTTTTAAGAGGTTTATCTCTTAATTCTTTGGCAAAAAGAACAAAAGTTACAACAGAAGAAGTTAGCTACTATGCACCTGAGTTATCAATGCTTCCAAAACTTGAAACAGGTGAAGAAAACGCACAAGTCTTTTTAACAAAGGTTGACGGTGATGTACAAACAACAAACTTTATTTCAGCATTGAAAAAAATAAAATAGGATTATAACGTGTTTGAAAAAAAGTCATATAAAAGAAAAATCAAATGATGTAGGTAAAAATTTTAATGATAATATTGAATTTCTTTTTATTGACGGATTTCACGTATATGAATAACATTACTAATAAAAAAATTAACAAATAATATTGAAACGAATAAAATACAATTAGTAAAATAATTTTCGTATTATAATGTAAATAGAAAAAGGAGGAAGAAAAATGTATCAATTATTTATAGAAAAAGAAACATCATTTGCACCCGATTTAGAGGGCGAATACAACGAAATTGACGATGCAAGAGCAGCAGCAAAAAAGGCAAAAGAAGAAGACCCAACAATTTATTACGAAATAAAAGAAACTGACGGACACGTAAATAATTATGGTGAATTAATTGCAACAGTCGTAGAAAGAGGTTAAAAATGTACGAAAAATTTAAAGATTTTCAACTTGCTATATTGGGTGTATGTCTTGCAATAGGCTTAATTTTTGCAGCACTAATTTCAACAACAAATTTATCAAAAGATAGTATTTCCGTAACAGGTTCAGCTTATGAAGTTGTTAAATCGGATTCTGCCAATTGGACATTTTCTATAAAATCAAGGGAATCTACAAAATTACAAGCATACAAAAAAATAAAAGAACAACTTCCGGTTGTAGAAAAATATCTCTTATCTAAAGGTTTTACAAAAGATCAAATTGAAATAAAACTTGCAAACAGTTATGAAACATATAAAACAAATCTAAACGGTTCAGTTTCAAGCTTAATTGATTATTATACATACGAACAACCTATTAAGATTTCTTCAAAAGACGTAGAAAAAATTAAAGAAATTGCAACTTCATACCAAGAATTAACCGAAAAAGGAGTAGATATATCAAGTTTTGAAGAACCACAATATCATTACTCAAAACTTGCGGATTTAAAAGTAAAATTACTTCAACAGGCAACGACAGATGCAAGAAACAGAGCAAAATCAATGTTAAAATCAAATCATAACAGACTTGGAAAAATTCGCTCTGCAAGAATGGGAGTATTCCAAATTACACCTGTTGATTCAAATGACGTAAGTGATTCGGGTTACAATGACCTTTCTTCAATCGAAAAGAAAGTAACCGCGGTTGCAAACGTTACTTTTGCAATAAAATAAAAATTTAATAAACAGAATAAGACGTGGTCGCAAATTGCGACCACGTCTTATTTTTAATGTTTTAGATTTGACATATTATTTATAATAAATTAAAACATAAATCTCTTTTTTCATTTTTTCTTCGCGGTAAAAGAAATATTTGAAAACCCTAACTTATTTTTTCAAATTTGATTTTATGCTTATGACGACTTATGCGTGTTCTATTTTGCCAAACATAATCTTTTATACCATCAGCAACTGCTTGTGCATATTGCTTTCTAAAACTATCATTCATTAAAAGTTCGTTATCATCAGGATTAATAACATAAGCTGTTTCTATAAGAACACTTACGGCTGATGTATTCCTTACAACAGCAAAACTTGCCTGTCTAACACCCTCGATATTCAAGTTCATTGAACGACCTACGGAATTTAAAATTGCCTCTGTCAATGGTCTTGCTTCGTCATAATAATAATATGCGCTAGAGCCTCTGTATTTCTGAGGATTTTTGCTATCTGGAAGCGAATTTGCATGAATACTAACAAAAATCTGTGCGTCTTTTTCGTTTGTATATTTAACTCTGTCATTCAAAGATACAAATTTGTCATAATTTCTTGTCATATAAACATTTGCACCCATTTTTTTTAAATCTTGTTCTAAATATTTTGAAATTGAAAGATTGTAATCTTTTTCATAATTTCTACAACATCCAACAGCTCCAAGTTCTCTACCACCGTGTCCGGCATCTACTACAATTTTTATATTTCTTAGCGGGAATTTTTTTGCTCGTCTTAAATTAGGTTCTTTCTTAATTTTTAAAACCAATGTGTCACCGTGATATTCTAAACTGTAACCCATTAACCGTTGATTTAATGTTACTTTAAAAACTGCTGTATTATCACAATTTGCTCCGACATTAAATATTTTTAATGTCATAATATCACCACCTTCAGCAATAGAATATGGTGTTCTTTTTGATAACGCAAATTCATAGATATAATCTGTTTCAGTTTCTCTTTCACGATAGTCAAACAAGAAGGCTTTTTCATAAGGTTCAGCTTTCATTTTCACATCAGACTTAGCAATCCATGCTTGTTGTGTAGGTGACAGTTCAACTTTATACATATTACCGAGTTCACCTATTGTTTTCAGCTGCATACCTTTTTGAAAATGAGAAATTCTATTAATACCTTCCTGAACTGCTGTTGCCCTTAATGGCGCACCTGCTCTGGAAACTTCAACTGTCATAGGTACATTATACTTACAAAAAACAGCCGGTTTATAATTACTGCCTAAAAGCGGGCGCTCTATCACATAATTTTTTGTTTCTCTATCTGATACCAAAACAAATTCATTTCTACCGGGGTTAAGCTTTACAGATTGAGCAAAAGCTCCTGTCCTGTGAACTGGAATTTCTTCATTATTTAGAAATAATTTTTCACCAATCCCTACCATACCAACAAAAAAGGTTGTAGGAGAATTAATTTTTGCATAAGCAGATGTCGGATAAACTACATCAAGAGCAAAAACTGTATTGGCAAATAAAATCAAGCTTAAAACTGTAAATAAAATTTTCTTCATGTTATGATTATAGTAAATTACGATATAAAGGAAATCCACTATGCAGCCTACTTTAATCTTTGATATGGACGGTGTACTTGTTGACACAAGAAATTCTTATTGCAAATTACTGGTTGATTGCTATAATCACTTTTCAGGAGATACAATATCTTATGAAAAAGATGTTATACCAATTAAACAATCAGGCGGTTATAACAACGATTGGGATATTTTAGCACTATTATTTAAACGTGGAGGATTTAATGTTGAATACAAGGCTATTCAGGATTTTTATTTCACAAGATATTGCAATGAAAATTTTGAAGGTTACATAAACATAGAAGAACCCATTTTAAGCAAAGAATATATTGAAGACTTAGCAAACAATTATAATTTGACAATATTTACAGGTCGATACGAATATGAGGCAAAACATACATTAAAAAGATTTGGTATTATTGACAATTTTACACAAATTATAGGGTTTGATTCTGTTGGAGAAGGTCATCAAAAGCCTGATCCAAAAGGTGCAAATATAATAAAATCAAATGTAACAAGTGAAAGAATTTATTACATGGGTGACACCGTTGATGATATGCACGCAGCAAAAGCCGCAGGTGTAATTGGTATAGGCTGTCTTCCTCCGCAAGACAAATCTCAAGCACTAATTGACCGTTTAAAAGCAGAAGGCGCTTATGCAGTACTTAACTCAACAGTCGAATTAAAAGAATTTTTAGAAAAAGACTTATTAAAAGTTTAATAAATACAATATTATACAAAATGACCTCTTGCAAATAAATTTTTATATAGTAGAATTTTTATACACATAAGACGTAAGTTATGGCGTTGGTATGCCATGCTTAACGCAAAGAAAAGGAGAAATAAAATGCCAAAAATGAAAACACACAAATCCGGTGCAAAACGTTACAAAGTAACAGGCACTGGTAAAATTACCCGCAGAAAAGCCGGTATTGGTCACTTACTTGCAAACAAATCTGCAAGCAGAAAAAGAAAACTGTTCAAAACAACAGAAATAGCTGCTTCACAAGTAGATTTAGTTTCAAAAGAATTACCGTACAAAAAGTATTCAAGATAGGAGTGAGTGAACAATGAGAGTAAAACGTGGTAATGTATGTCGCAACAGACATAAAAAAATCTTAAAATTAGCTAAAGGTTTCAAAGGTGCAAGAAGCAGAATATTTAAAGTTGCTAACATTGCAGTTATGAAAGCTTTAAAATATGCTTACAGAGATAGAAAAGCTACAAAACGCAACATGAGAAGATTATGGATTATCAGAATTAACGCAGCTGTTAGAGAAAACGGCATGAGCTATTCAAGATTCATAAATGCTTGCAAAAAAGCTAACATCGTTGTAAACAGAAAAATGCTTGCAGACTTGGCTGTAAATGATAAAGAAGCATTCCAAGTAGTATTGGAAACTGCAAAAGCAGCTGTTTAATAAGCATAATTTTTTTTAAAACACAAAAGCCCGATTACTTCGTAATCGGGCTTTTGTGTTACCTATAACTATAATAAGACACACCAAAACATTATTTTATTTTACCATAGCAAATATCATTATATGCATAATACAACTACATATTGTCTTAACTGTGTAAATTATGTTACAGACATAAACACAAAAGACCTGTTTTGGTAAAGGATTTTTGAAAAAGCACTATGAGTGAACAGTAATGAGTAAACTGTGACCTGTAAATAGTGACTTTAACAGGTAAATTGGGTAAAACCCAATAAAACTTTCAAACCAGTAACATAAACCCGTCATTCTGAGGACGTAGTCCGAAGAATCTAGCGGATTTTCGACTCTGCCGAATAAAACGATTAAGTATCGTTTTATGAGAGGATGTGAAACGAACGTAAGTGAGTGAAACCCGTAGGAGCAACAGGCGATTGCGAAGTTACTAAAATTGCGATAGCAATTTATACGAGCAACAAGCCGGTGCGTACCCGAATAATCCAAGA